>JANQQH010000093.1 GCA_028285025.1 Hyphomicrobiaceae bacterium
AGCCTGATTTTGCTCTGGTTAAATTTAAAAAACTTGCTGGGGGTGGGTATTTCAAAATCATCAATCGCATGGTGCCAACCGCGTTAAAGGGGTTGGGCTATAGCCAAGATCATATTGATGCCATCACCAATTATGCGGTGGGGTATGGCTCTTTAAAAGATGCGCCTCATATCAACCATGAAAGCTTGAAAGCCAAAGGGTTTACAGATGAGGTGATTGAAACGCTAGAGGCCAGCTTGGGCTCGACCTTTGACATTAAGTTTGCGTTTAACAAATGGTCATTGGGCGAAGCATTTTGTAAAGACACATTAGGCTTTAGCGATGAGCAATTAAATGACGCTGAGTTTAACTTGCTGAATGCGCTTGGCTTTTCATTAAAACAGATTGATGCAGCCAATGAATATTGCTGTGGCACCATGACTTTGGAAGGGGCCCCGCATTTGAAAGACGAGCATTTGCCGATCTTTGATTGTGCCAACCCATGCGGGCGCAAAGGCAAGCGGTTCTTGTCTGTTGAAAGCCACATTCGCATGATGGCCGCCAGCCAGCCGTTTATCTCTGGTGCGATTTCAAAAACCATCAACATGGCGAATACCGCCACGGTTGAAGATTGCAAAAAAGCCTATATTTTATCTTGGCAATTAGCGTTGAAGGCCAATGCTTTGTATCGTGATGGTTCTAAACTGTCGCAACCGCTTAACGCGCAAGTGCTTGGGCTGGATGATGAAGAGGAGATGGGTGAGGCTGAAAACATTAGCAGCTTGCCACAAACAGAAAAAGCAGCTGTTGCGGCTGAGCGCATTGTTGAACGGGTGATTGAAAAGGTCCGTGAAACAGTTGAGCGAGAAAAACTTCCACAACGGCGCAAGGGTTACACGCAAAAGGCAACTGTGGGTGGGCATAAAGTTTATCTGCGTACCGGTGAATATGAAGATGGCCGTTTGGGTGAAATATTCATTGATATGCACAAAGAAGGTGCAGCTTTTCGCTCCTTAATGAACAATTTTGCCATCGCCATTTCTTTAGGTCTGCAATATGGTGTGCCTTTGGAAGAATATGTGGAGGCCTTCACCTTCACTCGTTTTGATCCGGCTGGTTTTGTTCAAGGCAATGATAGCATTAAAAACGCCACCTCTATTTTGGATTATATTTTCCGCGAACTTGGTGTTTCTTATCTTGGCCGTCATGATTTGGCTCATGTTGACCCCAGTGAAATTGGGGCTGTTGCCACTGCCATGGGTGGGCGTGAAGAAGCTGATGGTGATGAGCCACATGACAAACATGAAAGCCATGCAGAACGCTTCTTGAGCCGCGGCCTTTTACGTGGGCAATTTAACAAAGCGAAAATTGTTGAAACCAAGTCTGCCAAGGAAGAGCTGAAAGCCAGCCCTGTGGCTGAGTTGCAGCAAGTGGTCAATGCCGGCATGGGTGGGGCT
>JANQQH010000007.1 GCA_028285025.1 Hyphomicrobiaceae bacterium
CAGGCCAAGGCGGGCAAAAACCACATTATTGCGCACAGCAGCCATCACGACAAATAGCACCAATGGTAATGTGAAAAGTGGGTCTATGATGGAAATTATACGCCACGAATAGCGCGTTTCATCGAATGGCCAAAGCAGCATCGTGCCGTATGAAGTTGCCGTATCTAACAGCGCATGGGTTGCGTAGCCAAGGGAACAAAAAATAACGGTTTGCCAAAATCGCAGTGGCCATCGCTGTCCTAAAATTCCGTGCATTAATAGCGCTAGTATGAAACCACCAAACGGTATGAAAATGAGAGAATGTGTAAATTGTCGATGATATGTGAGAAACAGTAGCGGATCTGTTTTTGAATAAATCAACACATCAAGATCGGCAGCTATAGCGCCAACCATTCCCAATAAACCAGCTAGAACAACTGGGTATTTGCAATGGATGGAAAATTTTGCTGATTTCGCCGATGTTGATTGTACTAATGTCGATTGCGCCAATGCAGCACCCAGCACACCTTGCGTTAGTGGATCCATATCATTCCATGGTTATGTTGGTTGCCGAATGACAGTGTTAGAAACAAAGGATCTATCATACCCCTGCTTAGATTCATCTGCAACCTATCAAACCCCTTTGAGTATAAGCCACTTTTGGGTCTTGGTTTTACGGGGCTATGGAATGATGGGAGACGCAGAATTGCTAATTAATAGTGCATGAGGTCCACTTAAAAAAGTGGAAGCAGATAGATCTCATTCAGCACCATCTACTCTTTTGAAAGAAAGATATGGCTTTGGAAAACACTTATCGCTTAGAAATTAAATTTACTTTTTAAAGCATCCCAAATTTTTTTATAAATTCAATGATTGTCTCAATTCCTTGACCCGTTTTAAGATTGGAAAACACAAAGGGTTTTTCTCCGCGCATTTTTAGGGCGTCTTTTTCCATGACCTCCAGGCGGGCCCCAACAATTGGGGCAAGATCCGTTTTGTTAATAATCAGCAAGTCTGACCGGGTGATCCCGGGCCCTCCTTTGCGAGGGATCTTATCGCCCGCAGACACATCAATGACATAAAGTGTTAGATCGGAAAGTTCTGGGCTGAAAGTCGCGCTTAAATTATCGCCTCCACTTTCAATAAACACCAGGTCAAGATCTACGAATTGAGCTTGCAATTGGTCAATTGCAGTAAGGTTCATTGAGGCGTCTTCTCGAATAGCGGTGTGCGGGCACCCGCCGGTTTCAACACCAACAATCCGGTCAGAAGGTAAGGCCTGACAACGCGTTAAATATTGCGCGTCTTCTTTGGTGTAAATATCATTGGTCACCACCGCGATCTCAAACTCGCGTGTCATCTTGCGGCATAAATTTTCAACCAGTGTTGTTTTGCCGGTGCCAACCGGCCCGCCAATTCCAACACGCAAAACCTGTTTTTTAGGCATAGTCAGTCCTTATTTTATGATCTAAACAAACGCGAATATTGCGTTTCATGAAGGGCACTGGCAAAAACCACACCCGGTGCTGAAAACCCAATTTCATCATCTTGCACGGCTAAAGCCCTGCTTAAAACTTCAGGGATACTCTCAATCACATTAGATAAAATCCTTTGACCAGCGGTTTGGCCGAGCGGGACCAATTTAATGGCGGCTGTTACCTGGTTTTCACTCCAGCCCCACAACAGCCCCATGGCGCCCTGGTCTTTGTCAATGTTCCATGCGGTGCACCCATGAGCAAAACTTGCGGCAAAAGAAAAAGGCTGTGCCACGCCAGTTGGCGGGCTCAGATTATGATCGGTTAACAGCTTAAGCAAAGCCGTGCCAAGATTTATGTCTTCTTGTTTCAGTTCAGACGTTTCTCGGGATGCAAGCAATATGGCGTTCCACTGATTGACCGCTTGACTATCATTGCTCTGAAAGGCTTCATAAAGACGCAAAAAAATTGGTAGGTCCAGAAACGCAAAACCATGGCTCACTTGGCCCAAGATCCACTCTTTAGCCGCGTCTTCATCGCTGACCCAGCCCGCCTCAACTGCATACTCTAAGCCGGTAGAATAAGAATACGCCCCAATGGGCAAAGCGGGGCTAATCAACTGCCACAAGCGCAATGAAGGGATGATCGCAGGTGTGTTTTTTGTCATCACAAGCTCTCGCCATGAGAATGGCTGTGGGTCCCATAAGCTCCTGCTTCTGGTTCAAACGGAGCAACTTCACGCTCAACCTTTAAACCCAACCCCGTGACCATCTGGTCCAACACATGATCCTGGCTGTAGCGCACCCAGCCTTGATTGATCTGCACTTGCACATGGCGGTTCCCCAAATGATAAGCGGCTTTTGCAATCTGTAACATACTGTCATGATGTGCTGTACTGACCGGCTCTGGGGCTGCCTTGACGCCAATAACAATGCCATCTTCACTTTTGAGACAATCACCATCTCGCAGAATAACCCCGCGCTCTAAAAACAAAGCCACCTCAGTGCCGTCTGTTAAAGATGTTTTCAATCGGCTTTTTTGCCTTTGCTCAAAGGCCAGCGCCAACTTTTTTTGCGGGCGCTCAGGGCTTTTTAAAATTTCATACACCTTCAACATAAAAAGCTTCTGCTCCTTAAAACAAAAAATACCGTTGCGCCATGGGCAACTCTTCGGCTGGTTCACAGGTCAACAATGTCCCATCAGCCCTTACTTCATAGGTTTGCGGGTCTACCTCAACTATTGGCATATAATCATTCAGAACCATGTCCTTTTTCGAAATGTTTCTGGTGTTGCCAACAGGCTTGATGATGTTTTGCAAACCTAGCTCTTGTTTTATGTCTTTTTCCAAAGCGGTTTTGGAGACAAATGTCATACAGGTGCTATTTCTGGTTTTACCCAAAGCGCCAAACATTGGTCGGTAATGAACCGGTTGCGGTGTTGGGATTGAAGCATTCGGGTCACCCATGGGAGCTGCGGCAATAAACCCTCCTTTGAGAATGAGGGACGGTTTGGTGCCAAAAAACGCTGGTTTCCACAACACAAGGTCGGCAAACTTGCCAACTTCTATCGACCCAACATAGTCGGAAATGCCATGGACAATGGCCGGATTAATGGTGTACTTGGCAATATAGCGTCTTGCGCGCAGGTTATCATTGCGCTCGCTGTCTCCCTCAAGGGACCCGCGTTGCACTTTCATTTTATGGGCTGTTTGCCAGGTGCGCACAACCACTTCACCAACCCGGCCCATGGCCTGGCTGTCCGAAGCAATCATCGAAAACGCGCCCAAATCATGGAAAATGTCTTCTGCCGCAATGGTCTCACGGCGAATGCGCGATTCAGCAAAGGCAACATCTTCTGCAATATTGGAATCAAGGTGATGGCAAACCATCAACATGTCCAAATGCTCATCAATGGTATTGATCGTATAGGGGCGCGTTGGGTTGGTACTTGAGGGCAGCACATTGGCCAAACCACATGCTTTAATAATA
Organism: Hyphomicrobiaceae bacterium; assembly: GCA_028285025.1. Lineage (GTDB taxonomy): Bacteria > Pseudomonadota > Alphaproteobacteria > Rhizobiales > HXMU1428-3 > HXMU1428-3. The sequence goes on from JANQQH010000007.1 coordinate 3,443, forward strand.
TCGGGCGCATGACCACCGCCGGCCCCTTCGGTGTGATAGGTATGGATTACCCGGTCTTTAAAGGCTGCTATCGTATCTTCGACGAACCCAGATTCATTTAACGTATCTGTATGAATGGCCACCTGAACATCTTCTTCTTCAGCCACGCCAAGACACGCATCAATTGCCGCGGGCGTTGTGCCCCAATCTTCATGCAACTTTAGCCCCATGGCGCCTGCATGGATTTGTTCGCGCAAACCTTGAGGCAAACTTGCATTGCCTTTGCCTAAAAAGCCCAGGTTCATTGGCAGTTCATCGGCTGCTTCCAACATGCGGTGAATGTTCCAGGGCCCAGGCGTACAAGTGGTTGCATTTGTTCCAGTGGCAGGGCCAGTGCCACCGCCCAACATGGTGGTGATGCCAGACATCAAAGCTTCTTCAATTTGTTGTGGGCAAATAAAATGGATGTGGGCGTCAATGCCGCCCGCGGTGAGGATTTGGCCCTCACCAGCGATTGCCTCAGTGCCCGGGCCGATGACAATATCCACACCAGGCTGCACATCGGGGTTGCCCGCTTTGCCAATGCCAGCAATGAACCCATCTTTTATTCCAATGTCAGCTTTATAAATCCCGCTTGCATCTAAT
>JANQQH010000154.1 GCA_028285025.1 Hyphomicrobiaceae bacterium
CTCGATGCTGTGAAAATTGCCACCTATGGGGCCCGTGCAGCTGTTAATGTATTCTAGGTCCTGTTGACAAATTTCATGACTAAATTATTTGGGATATTTTTGCTAGAATTTCATCAGATAGTCTTGAAATATGCCCGTATCTGTTAGGCTCGGACCTATTAATCTTCATACCAGCTTGTTCTTATTGTCCGCTCTTTAAAATTGATGAGTTTCTGTTTCTTAGCTTGCATTCTTCTTATCTTGAAATTGTAGAAAAATGTATATATGTAATGTTATAACATTATATTTTAAGAAAGAAAAATAGTCAAAATGCTGGAATCTGTCACAAAAAAACTCCCTGTTACAGTCTTATCAGGGTTCCTAGGCGCGGGAAAAACGACGCTTCTCAACCATGTTCTCAACAATCGTGAAGGCCGCAAGGTTGCCGTTATCGTTAACGATATGAGTGAGGTCAATATTGATGCTGATCTGGTGGACCGGGGCGGCGCAAATTTATCTCGCACAGAAGAAAAGCTGGTGGAAATGAGCAATGGCTGCATTTGTTGCACATTGCGTGAAGATTTGCTTGAGCAGGTCGCTAGTTTGACCCAAGAGGGAAAATACGACTATTTGCTGATAGAAAGTACCGGTATTTCTGAGCCCCTGCCCGTGGCGGCAACCTTTGAGTTTCGTAATGAGGATGAAAAAAGCCTGTCTGATGTTGCCAGGCTGGATACAATGGTAACGGTGGTGGATGCTGCCAATCTCATCAAAAATTATAGCTCGACTGACTTTTTGAAAGATGGGGAAGAAAGTTTGGGCGAGGAGGATGAACGCACTTTGGTGGATTTGCTCGTTGGTCAAATCGAATTTGCCAATGTTATTATTCTCAACAAGCTTGATCTGGTATCACAAGAAGAGCTTGATACGGTTCGCTCGATCATTCGTGGTTTAAATAGCCGCGCAAAGATCATTGAGACCTCACAAGGACATGTAGACCTCGATCAAATCATGGAAACATCTCTTTTTGATTTTGAAGAAGCGCACGAACATCCGTTGTGGGCGCAAGAGCTTTATCACTTTAATGACCATGTTCCTGAAACGGAGGAATATGGCATCATCAGTTTTGTTTACCGTGCACGACAGCCCTTTAACCCAGAAAAAATTCATCAATTTTTTAATGAGTCTTGGCCTGGGGTCGTGCGAAGCAAAGGATTTTTCTGGTTATCTACGCGACCTGATTTTGTTGGTGAAGTTTCTCAAGCAGGTTCTTTTGTCAAACATGCAGGCATGGGGCGCTGGTGGGTCTCAGTCCCCAAAGAGCGCTGGCCAGACAGTGAAGCCTTTGATCGGGTCGTTAAAGATCAGTGGAACCCAGACTATGGTGACCGACGGCAAGAAATTGTGTTCATCGGTTTGAAGGGGCAAATGGACGAAGCCATGATACGGCAACGACTTGATGATTGTCTTGTCAAAGATTACTTAGAAAAACCTGACGTCTGGCAGCAATTGAACGATCCTTTTCCGGAATGGTTTAAAGAGTCAGCTTAAAAAAAATTATGGTTGAGCGACAATGAAGCACAAAACAGATAACAAACGGTTCTTGAAAAAGGTTGAGACCTATTGCAAAGAAAAAGGTGTGCGTTATACAAAACCACGCCGCATGACGTTAGAAATCATTGCCGCCAGTGAGCGCCCTTTGGGCGCTTACAAAATCATTGAAGAAATGGGAAAAGTAACCCATAAACCCAAGCCAACAACGGTCTATCGGGCAATTGATTTTTTGCAGCGACATGGTTTCATTCACAAAATTGAAAGTTTGAATGCTTTTGTGGTCTGTGATGCAAACCATGCTCATGAAGGTTCACAATTTATTGTCTGTAATGAATGTGGCTTGGTTAAGGAAGTTCACATTTGTGAACTTCCTGATGATCTGCAAAAGCAAGTAGACGCTGCCGGTTTTAAAATGGATCGCTGGAACACCGAGATTCACGGTGTTTGTCAAAACTGTCAATTTTAATTCTGCTTATTCTTTCATCAAGGGCTGTTGGCTGTTTAAGGGCCACGCAAGCGATGCTGGTAAAATGAATGTACTTGACATGGCAGACCTTAATAGGTCGGATCGGTGATTGTAACCCCAACAAACCATCATGGAAAAAAGCGCTCGTAACTCAGAGCGG
>JANQQH010000159.1 GCA_028285025.1 Hyphomicrobiaceae bacterium
AGTCTAGGCGGCTGGAGTTGGCTTATTTTAGGCGGCCTATTGCTGGCAATAGAAGTGCTGGCCCCTGGTGTGTTTATGCTCTGGCTCGGCCTGGCCGCCATGGTAACAGGTCTGGTCACGTTGAGTTTTTCAGTTGGCTTCCAGGGCCAACTGATTATTTTTGCTGTTACGTCACTGGTCAGCGTGCTAATAGGCCGTCAAATGTTCGTTGGCAAACATGTTGAAACTGACCAACCCTTATTAAATCAAAAGGGCGATCAATTGGTGGGCAAAACCTTTACGGTCAGCAAAGCGATTGAAAATGGCCGCGGCAAAGTACAAGTTGGCGATACCGTTTGGTCAGTTGCTGGGCCAGATGCACCACAAGGGTCAATGGTAAAAGTCACTTCAGTTGATGGCAATCGCTTGACCGTCGAACCTGTTGCATAGTCTTACCATGGAAATTAATAGGTCCTGAGCCTAGACATCTGTTTTAACCAACGGCAATCGGCAAGCTATTATCAGCACCCCATTCAGCCCAAGAGCCATCATAAAGGCTATGTTCTTTATGCCCAATCTGGGAAAGCGCCAGAAACGGGATGGCAGCCGTAATGCCAGAGCCGCAAGTGGTGATCACAGGTTTTTCCAAATCAACACCGGCATCCAAAAACACCTCGCGAATGTCATCATTAGGTTTCAGCGTCCCATCATCGCGCAAAAGCGCCGTACGCGGAATGCTAATTGAGTTTGGAATGCGCCCAGAGCGCACAGCTTTGCGTGGTTCCTTGCCGCGTCCCTCAAACCGATCAACGGGGCGTGCATCAACAATTTGCGCACTTTTCGTCTGCAAGGCCTCTTTCACTTGATCTAGTGAAGCGATAAGGTTGCGATTAATCCGCGCGGTAAAATGACGTTCTAATCGAGGGCGATGAGGGTATTCATCAACCGGGCGATTTTCATCCGTCCATTTGCGCATACCGCCATTGAGCACATAAACATCTTCAAGCCCCATAGCGCGAAACATCCACCAGGCCCTGGCAGCGCTGAATAAATCAAGATGGTCATAAACAATAAGCTGCATACCATCACCCACACCCAACCGACGCATGCGCGAAGAAAACTTAATAGGGTTCGGCAGCATATGAGGTAGGCTCGAGCTCAAATCGCTAATGTCGTCAATATCAAAAAACAAACTATTGGGAATGTGTTCCTCTAAATATTGTTGGCGCGCATCAGTATTTGTACCAGGCAAATACCAAGTAGCATCAAACACGACCAGATCTTTATTTCCCAAATTATCATTGAGCCAATCAGTTTCTACCAACCAAGATTTTGATGAAGAGTCCATTTCCCAGTTTCTCTAAACAATAGCGAAAAATTTCATAACTATAGACGACCGTGAAAAGTTCATAAGGTCAAGCAAGATTTATAAATTTTTGAAACTTTTTAGCGCTTTTTCACTAAGCAACAGATGAAAGCTAAAAATCTTTATGTTTTGAAGGGCAAATAACCTCAATTTTTATGCCTCAAATACGTTAGGCAATGTCATAGTCGAGGCAGCAAGCCAAGTCGGTACGGGTAAGTTTTTCTTGATCAAAAAGTCAGGGTTAAAAATTTTGCTGGCATAACGCGTACCATAATCACACAAGATGGTAACAATCGTATGACCCGGCCCTAACTCTTTGGCCAGCGCCATCGCACCGGCAATATTAATGCCGCTAGAGCCGCCCAAACAAAGCCCTTCTTCTTGAATTAATTGAAAGACCACTTCAAGCGCCTGCCGATCACTAATTTGAAACGCATGGTCAACTTCAATATCTTTCAAGTTCTCAGTAACCCGCCCCTGGCCAATTCCTTCAGTAATAGAATCGCCTTCAGATTTCAGCGCCCCATGTTTAAAATAGCTATAAATCGCTGAGCCAAAAGGATCTGCCAAAGCAATTTGAATGTCTTTATTGCATTCCTTTAGTGCCATAGACACACCGCCCAATGTACCGCCTGTGCCAACCGCGCTCACAAAGCCATCAACTTTACCAGCTGTTTGCGCAAAAATTTCAGGACCCGTTGTCTCTATATGCGCCCGCCGATTGTC
>JANQQH010000186.1 GCA_028285025.1 Hyphomicrobiaceae bacterium
CATGAAGGTGATATTTATTGGTGCACGGCCGATGTGGGCTGGGTAACAGGCCATTCTTATATTGTTTATGGCCCGCTTGCCAATGGGGCCACCAGCTTGATGTTTGAAGGGGTGCCGACTTACCCAACACCAAGCCGATTTTGGCATGTAGTGGATAAGCACCGGGTGAATATTTTTTATACCGCGCCTACGGCCATTCGCTCTTTGATGGGGGCGGGGGATGATTTGGTCAAACGCACTGACCGGTCAACTTTGCGCGTGCTGGGCTCTGTTGGGGAGCCGATTAACCCAGAGGCTTGGGATTGGTATTATAATGTGGTTGGTGAAGGGCGTTGCCCGATTGTTGACACTTGGTGGCAAACTGAGACTGGCGGCATTTTGATCACGCCGTTGCCGGGGGCTACTGCTTTGAAACCTGGCTCTGCCACGCGACCGTTCTTTGGTGTGAAACCAGCTTTGGTTGATGGTGATGGCCATTTCCTTGATGGGGCCACCGATGGTAATTTGGTGATTACTGACAGTTGGCCAGGCCAGATGCGTACGGTTTATGGTGACCATGACCGATTTGTGCAGACTTATTTTTCAACCTATAAGGGCCTTTACTTTACCGGTGATGGGGCGCGCCGGGATGAGGATGGGTATTATTGGATCACAGGCCGGGTTGATGATGTGATTAACGTTTCTGGCCACAGGATGGGCACAGCGGAAGTGGAGAGCGCTTTGGTTGCTCATGATAAAGTGTCTGAGGCGGCTGTTGTTGGCTATCCGCATGATGTGAAGGGGCAAGGCATTTACGCTTATGTTACTTTGATGGAAGGTCAAGACCCTTCTGAAGAACTTCGTAAAGAGCTTGTCAGTTGGGTGCGCAAGGAAATTGGGCCAATTGCTTCACCGGACTTAATCCAGTTTTCACCGGGCTTGCCGAAAACGCGTTCTGGTAAGATTATGCGCCGGATTTTGCGCAAGATTGCCGAAGATGATTTTGGTAACCTTGGAGACACATCGACGTTGGCTGAGCCTGCTGTGGTTGATGATTTGATTGAGAATCGACAAAATCGGTAGAGGTTTTGGATTAAACGAGATTATAGGCACCCACTAAGCTTTGCTTGGTGGGTGTTTTTTTGATGGTGCCTGAAGGGCCATGTCCTTTCATAAGTAGGTTATGGCAATAGCCTTTAGAAAAACAAAAAAAATGCATAGGACTTATTGCTGTGATAAAAATTAAGTATAATTTATCAGCTACAGGTGAAGTTGGCTGAATTAAGTTTTGACGATTGGTATTGGGAGAGTTGGTTATGTTTAAGAAAATATTGATTGGTCTTGTGCTGATCATCGCGGTTTTTTGTGCCTATGTTGCCATGCTACCTAATGAGTATCGCATCGAGAGATCGCTGAAAATAGAGGGAAAACCAGATCAAGTATTTGCTCAAGTTAATGATCTGCGCAAATTTAATGATTGGTCCCCTTGGGCCAAGCTTGATCCAAATTCAACGGCTGAGTTTAGCGGAGCGGGGTCGGGTGAGGGGGCAGCTTTTAGTTGGGCTGGCAATCATGAAGTTGGCAAGGGCAAGATGACCATTATTGAAAGTCGCCCTAATGAGCGGATTGCTATGAGGTTGGATTTTAAAGAGCCGATGGAAGATACTGCCACAGTTGAGTTTTTGTTTAAACCAGATGGTGAGAGCACGCATGTTACTTGGGCCATTTTTGGCAATGATAGTTTTTTAGAGAAAGCCATTTGCGTTTTTTTTGACCGGGATAAGCTGGTGGGGGATATGTATGACCAAGGTCTTTCTAATTTAAAGACCTTGGTTGAAAAGTCGTAAGGTTTTACAAATTACAGGTGTCTGTGATTTGATTGTAGGCCGGTTAAAATTTTGATCAAATGAATAATATACCGGCTAAACTTTGCGTTTAGCTGGTGTTTTTTAAGTCGGGTTTGTTGCAAGAGCGTATTTGGTAATCGGACCCAGAAACTTGCTGAATCACCGAAATATAATCAAACTCTTGTGCAATGCATTTGATTGGTCATATGTTTGAACCGCGACTGACACTAATGCGCGATCGGTATGGGCCAAATAGGCAGGTCAGCGCTAATATTATGCCTGAGACAGTTGCGATCATCCCAGCCGCGCTAACGGCGTTTTCTAGACCGAGCCAAAGAGGGCCATATCCTGCGAGAACGTAGCCGAGAACAGCTGATACCGTAGCAAACAATACGCTCCACCAAACCTGAATATGCAAACTGTTTGCCATCAAGCGCGCAGCTGCCGAGGGGCAGATGAACATAGCAATAACTATTATTGAGCCGACAGCATCAAAGGCGGCAACGGCAGCAAGCGCCGAAATGATCACTAAACCAAAACTAATTGCAGCTGTTGGTAATCCAAGCGCCTGAGCATAACTCTCGTCGAATGTTGAGATTTTTAGCCACTGCCAAAAGATAATAGTTAGCCCAATGATGATTCCACAGGCAAGCGCGACCCGTCCTAATTCATCAGGCAGGTTGGCAAGCGTGTGTAGATCAAAAAGTGAATGCCAACCTTGTGCCTCTAACCAGATCAAGCTCTCTAGATTGCCCATCAGAGCATGTTCCACATCAAGGTGTACCTTGGAGGTTTCGGTCTGTTCAAGAATAAGTACACCAGCGGCGAACATGGTCGTAAAGACGACCCCCATAGCCGCGCCGGGCTCAATACGACCTAGACGTTTAACTGCTTCAATCAATATGACAGCAACAACAGCAGCACCGGCCGCTCCGAGCAACATTGGAATCGCTGTTACAACGCCTGTAATTATGAACGCAACTACAATTCCAGGTAACACGATGTGAGAAATTGCATCGCCGATTAGTGCTTGACGGCGCAGCACTAGGAAATTCCCAGGCAGTGCACATGCCACGGATGACAGGATGCCAATAACCAGAGGTATCAAGCTGAACTGGATAAAT
>JANQQH010000198.1 GCA_028285025.1 Hyphomicrobiaceae bacterium
GATGTCCTGAGCACGATGTGCGTATTGCCGGGCGTAACACACAAGGTGTCACCGTATTTAAAACCGCCGATGGGGAAAAAGTTGTCTCTGTTGAACATCTAAGCGAAGAAGACAGCGATGAACCAGACGAACCACAATCTGAATCTGGATCAGGTGAGGCGGATGAATAATGGGTTTGGTGGGTTTTTATTCAGGTAGTTTTGATCCCGTTACCAAGGGGCATGAAGACATTATCGTGCGCGCTCTAGGGTTTTTGGATGAGCTAGTCATAGGGGTAGGGGTGCACCATGCCAAAGCCGCTTATCTGACAGGGCAACAACGAGTGGACCTTTTGCAACCACTGGTCGATCAATGGCAGAAAACAACTGGCAAAAGCGTCAAGGTTGTTCAGTTTTCTGGTTTAGTGGTTGAAGCCGCAAAAGATAATAACGCCAAGATCATCATCAGAGGCTTGCGCGATAGTGCCGACTTTTCTTATGAGATGCAAATGGCTGGGATGAATTTGGCCCTGACACAAGAGATATCGCAAGGCATTGAGACGATTTTTTTACCAAGCCAAGGTGAGGTTCGTCACATCGCTGCCAAGCTTGTTCGCCAGATTGAGCAATTGGGCGGAGACATTTCCTCTTTTGTTTCACCCCATGTCGCAAGTTATTTGGCCAATAGAAACAAAAACGAAAAGAAATAAAAGGTTATCAGGTGTTACGATCTGCACCTTTAAAAGCCATGTTTAAATTTGTTAGGAGTGATCCAATGATTCGTGTTTTATGTGCTTGGTTGGTTTTAATTTGCTCGATGAGTATGACAGCCCATGCCCAGTCTCCCTATGCTAACGACCCTTACGCCAAAGGGGTTGACTTAAATAATTTTATTTATTTGGACACCAAATATGGCCGTGCCGTTATTATGCTATACCCCAAAAAAGCGCCTAAGCACGTTGAACGGGTGAAAAAACTGGTAAAAGAAAAATTTTATGATGGCTTGAAATTTCACCGCGTAATCCACGGCTTTATGGCGCAAACAGGTGACCCAACAGGCACAGGTTCTGGGGGCTCAAAATATGAAGATTTACGAGCTGAATTTAATGATGTGCCGTTTAATCGCGGGGTTATTGGTGCTGCCAGAACCAGGGTGCCTCATTCAGCCAATAGCCAGTTTTTCATTTGTTTCCAAGCCGCTCATCATTTGAATGGCCAATATACAGCCTGGGGCAAAGTGGTACATGGCATGGAGTTTATTGATCAAATCAAACGAGGGCGCGGTCCATCAGGTATGGTTGATGAACCGGATACAATCACCACAATGAAACTGGCTGCTGATAAAGAAGCAGGCCCGCCCCCAACCCCTTTACAACCGTTTTTACCCGGCTATGAGTTCCAACCTCGCAAGAAAGTTTTACCCAGAATCTAAACGTGAGCTATTTAGCGATTTCCAATAGAACAACTTAAGGAAGAAGAATGACGCAAATTAATGATCCGGAAAACACGCTTATTTTAAATATCACACATGGTGAAGTAATCATCGAACTATTACCAGATGTGGCCCCCAATCATGTCGCCCGCATTAAAGAGCTGGCCCGCGAAAAGTTTTATGATGGCATCGTGTTTCATCGGGTGATTGATGGGTTCATGGCGCAAACAGGCGACCCAACAGGAACCGGTACAGGTGGCTCTGGGCAAAATCTGGTCGCGGAATTTAACGACACTGCGCATGTTCGCGGTGTTTGTTCCATGGCCCGCGCACAAGCGCCAAACTCAGCTGACAGCCAGTTTTTCATTTGCTTTGATGATGCGACTTTTTTAGATGGTCAATACACCGCTTGGGGCCGCGTGATCTCTGGTATGGAGCATGTTGATAAAATCAAGCGCGGCGAACCAGTGCCAGATCCTGACCAGATTGTAAGCATGCGCGTGGCTGCCGACGCGGCTTAATTTATCTCTTTGTTATAAATTATTGCAAGGCCTCTTGTAAAAAAAGAGGCCTTCTTTTTTTGATTTATGCTATAGAGTGCCAACAATTCTCCTTAACTTTCATGGTTAGACTTTGGCATTTTTTTAGGGGTTGTCAAGGATTTCACTTGCGCTCCGCGTCCTTGACAACCCCTAAAAAAATGCCAAAGTCTAACCATGAAAGTTAAGGGGAAGCGCGGCGTTTGAGGATGGGATGAATAGAGCCTTATTGCTATTGAAAGATATAAGTTTTGCATCTGAACGATTTTGATTTCCAGCTCCCTGAAGAGTTAATCGCGCTCAAGCCTTTAAATCAGCGTGATAGCTCGCGCTTGTTGCATGTCACATCAAGCGCAGAGTTTGTTGACCGCCAATTTCAAGATCTGCTGTCCTTCTTCCAGCCAGGCGATGTGTTGGTGCTCAATAACAGCAAAGTGCTGCCCGCCGCGCTTAACGGCGAGCGCAAACGCCAAGAGTTTGAAGCGCGCATAAGCGTAAATCTTCACAAGCGCCATTCAGACAACCAATGGTTTGCCTTTGCCAAGCCTCTTAAGCGCTTAAAACCAGGTGACCGGGTGCGCTTTGGCGCTCAAAACCAATCCTGTCTCATGGGAGCCCTTGACGCCACGGTGGAACAAATTTTACAAACAGGCGAGGTCTTGCTCGCCTTTGATGTTAGCGGCGCTGTGCTTGATGAGCAATTAAACCAGTTCGGCGCCATGCCCTTGCCGCCATATATTGCCAGTAGGCGCGCCCCGGATGAGAGCGATAAAATCAGCTATCAATCCGTTTATGCCAAAGACAATGGCTCCGTTGCCGCCCCCACCGCCGGGCTGCATTTTACCGATCAATTGTTAGACGAGCTCAGGCAGAAGGGTGTCATTGTTGAATGCGTCACCCTGCATGTTGGTGCCGGCACGTTCCTGCCAGTAAAAACCGACGATGTGAAAGACCATAAAATGCACAGCGAATGGGGCACTGTCAGCCAGGCGAATGTAGAAGCGATCAAAACAGCCAAACAAAACGGACACAGTGTCACAGCTGTCGGCACCACCTCACTGCGCCTGCTAGAAAGTGCGGCCCAAGAAACAGGCCAATTACGCCCCTGGCAAGCAGAAACAGATATTTTCATCACCCCCGGCTTTGAATTCAAAGTGGCCGATCGTTTAATCACAAATTTCCACTTGCCAAAATCAACCCTATTTATGTTAGTCAGTGCCTTTTCCGGGCTTGATGTGATGCAGAAGGCCTATGCCCATGCCATTGCACAGCGCTACCGGTTTTATTCCTATGGCGATGCCTGTTTTTTGCAAAGACAAGACTTATGACCAGTGAATTTAGCTATCAATTAAAGTGTCAAGATGGGGCAGCCCGGCGCGGTACCATCACCACACCGCGCGGCACAATTCAAACGCCGGCCTTTATGCCGGTGGGAACAGCCGCCACAGTAAAGGGCATGTTGCCTGAAACCGTGCGGGAAACAGGGGCAGAAATTCTGCTTGGCAATACTTATCATCTGATGCTCCGCCCTGGCGCAGAGCTTGTGGCCCAGCTCGGCGGTCTGCATAAGTTCATGAATTGGTCCGGCCCGATCTTAACCGATAGCGGCGGCTTTCAGGTGATGTCGCTGTCCAAATTACGCAAAATCACCGAAGACGGGGTCAGCTTCCAATCCCATATTGATGGGTCCCAATATAATTTGACCCCAGAGTGCTCAATGGAAATTCAAGCGCTGCTCGGCTCAGACATCCAAATGGTTTTTGACGAA
>JANQQH010000208.1 GCA_028285025.1 Hyphomicrobiaceae bacterium
GCCATTGCGCGTGTTATTTTGAAAAATGCCCCGATCTTGATATTGGATGAGGCAACGTCTGCCCTTGATAGCGAGGTTGAACAGATGATCCAGCGCCAGCTGCACACCATGATGCAGGGTAAAACGGTTATTGCCATTGCGCATCGTCTTTCAACCATCGCTGAGATGGACCGGCTTATTGTTATGGAGAAGGGAAAGATTGTTGAAGATGGCTCGCATGATGATCTGATTGAGAAAGATGGCATTTATGCCAACCTCTGGGCGCGCCAATCTGGGGGGTTTTTGGGCGCTAAGGCCGAAAACGCATAAGGTCATTGACGTCCATTGGAAAAGTTAACCGCGCTTTTGCACGAATCACTTATTCTTGCAAACCAATAAAACTGACGATTTCTTTAGGGGGCGGACCATGGCTACAGCGATCAAACAGCAAGCGACAGAGCCTGATGAGCTTTCTCCAAAACTCATTGATGATCTGAAACAAGCTTTGGCCTTGCACCAAGCAGAAGATTTTAAGGGGGCTGAAAAACTTTATAAAAAGGCGCTTATTGAAAGTCAGCACCAGGCTGATGTGGCTTTAATGGTGGCGATTTTTTATCAGCAAATTGAGCGCCATAAATATGTGATCACGCTGTTAAACAAGGTCATTGCTAAAAACCCGTTTCATGTCAAGTTGCATCATATTCTTGGCAAATCATATTTAGCCGATCAACAATATGAAAATGCGCTTGTAGCTTTTAGCCAGGCCCTGGAGCTAGACCCCACTAACACTGAGATTATTTATAAAAAAGGTTTAAGCCTTCATCGCCAAGGCCAGTTGGAACAAGCGCTCTCGCTTTATCACAAAGCGCATCTGAAGATAAATGATCTAATTGAGCCAGATCAGATTGAGCTGTACAACAGCCTTGGGGACCTTTTATTTGCAACCCAAGAAAAGCAACAAGCCATACACTATTTAGAAGAGGCACTGGCCAATAATATGGCTGATTATGGTACGTTGGTCCGACTGGTTGTTGCCAAAGGGGAAAGCGCACAAGGGTCTTTAAAACATGTTATTGATGCTATTGTGTTAGATCCGACACGAGATGAAGCCAAAACTCTGTTTGCCCGATGTTGTGAGCTGGGTTGCTTTCCCTCTCTTGCCAGCGAGCAAATAAAAGATATTATTTTGGCTTGTTTAAACAGCCAAAATGTCAATCACCAATCTTTGGCGCTTGCCTGGTTCACCAACTTCTTTTTGCTTGCTGGTAAAGAACGGGCCAAAGAGCTCCTGGATGCGACCGACTTTGCTAGCTTTTCTCAGTTGCTATCTAGCCCAGAAACAAAACAGATCTTTTATGACCCTTACTTTTTGCAAGGGCTCAAAAGCATTCGTGCTAACCGGCCCAACATTGAACGACTTTTAACATTTTTGCGTCAAGACTATCTGGAAAAAAACCGGCAAGACCATGTTCTATCAAAAGATGGGCTGGCGTTACTGGGCGCTATGGCTCAACAATGTTTTTTAAATGAATATGTGTTTTATATTTCAGACCAAGAAACTGAGTTTTTGCAAGAACTCAAAACCAAGCTTGAAACCACCACCTCTTTCACTGAACAAGAGTTTCAAAGCCTGGCGCTTTATGCCTGCTATGCCCCGTTAACAAGTTTAGACAATCATGTAAATCTTACAAAAGTCAAAGATACCCCTCATTTTTTACAAGAGGTGATAACGGTTCAAATCATAGAGCCTCTCGCCGAAAAGCAGTACCAAAACACCATTCAATCTTTGGGAGAGATTGAAAACCAAGTCTCTCAATCGGTGCGCCAGCAATATGAAGAAAACCCTTATCCACGCTGGAAAACAGAAAGCTTTTTTGCCCCTTATCATGCCAAAGCCATTGATCAAAAATACCAACCAAAACTCAACGTGCTTATTGCTGGGTGTGGCACAGGCAAGCAAATTCTGTCGACTTACAATTTTTATCCTAACACGCGCTTTACCGCCATCGACATCAGTAAAGCCAGCCTGGCTTATGCCAAAAGGAAATTGAAAGACTATAAGCTTGATAAAAACGTTAAGCTTTATCAATGCGACATTCTTGATGTTGGCAAATTGGGGGCAAATTTTGACTATATTGAATGTTGCGGCGTGCTGCATCATATGCAAGACCCGCTGGCCGGACTGAAAGCACTTTGCAAACAGCTTACCCCGAGCGGTAAAATCAAGCTTGCTCTTTACAGCACCCTGGCCCGTCAATCCATTACTCAAGCTCGCCACTTCATTCAAAAAAAAGGGTTTGTGCCCAGCGCGGACGGCATCAGGGCGTGCCGCAAACGTATGATCGATGAAAGCTTTGTCGATCAAACCAACTTTCCGCTTTATCAATGGCGTGATTTTAATAGCTTGTCTGAGTGTCGTGATTTGCTGTTTCATGTGCAAGAAACAAGCTATGATTTACACCAAATCCAGGAAATGCTGGAACAAGCAGGACTTGTATTTGATGGTTTTTTTGTTGATCAGTCTGTTCGAACCGTGTTTTCAGAGCAATTTGAACAAGAAAGCGATTTGAAAAATTTATCCAAATGGGCGCAGTTTGAACAATCTTACCCAAACACCTTTGCAGGTATGTATCAGTTTATGGCGATAAAACCGCACTAGAATGGGCAAATCCGCTTGCTTTTCTTATTTGTATCAGCTATACGTTGCGGCTTGAAATCCATTAATACTTGCTATTTGCTCCTTTAAAATACTTTAAGGGATCATTTTTAATTGGCGAAAGCGAAACGAGATGAAAAAAGATATTCATCCAGATTATCACAAAGTTACTGTTGCCCTAACAGATGGCACCGAGTTTGAAACCTTTTCAACTTATGGTTCTGAAGGTGAGCGGATTGTTTTGGACATTGACCCTAAAACTCACCCAGCCTGGACAGGCGGCAGCCAGCACTTGGTTGACCGTGGTGGCCGGCTCTCTAAATTTAAGAAGAAATTTGACGGCTTTATCTAAGTCCGAAATATTCTATTCTTTAGATGCTGAATTAAAAAAAGCTCATTGGAAATTTTTCCAATGAGCTTTTTTCATGACGTCAGACACTTTATTTGTGACGTCTGCCTAGAGCCTGTCACTTTTATTGGTTTCAAAGGCAGGCTCTCGTGTCTTGTTTTAGCGTGTCTTTGTTCACAAAACCGGTATCCACTTTTGTGCGACACGCTTTAGAAAACCATTAGCGCGGAAAGCTGACTTCCTGTGCGCCAAAGGCTTGCTTTAGCATTTCATATTGGCGCGAAATCGGACTTGCTTCTGTTTCTTTTTGTTCCGGTTCTTCGTGAATCATCTTTTCTAAAGCGTGAATGCGGTCATATAAACGCTCTGCATTTTTAATCAATTGCTGCAAACGAGCTGGTAAGTCTGGGAAGTGCTTAATGTGAGCAGCCCGGGTTGAGGTTTGGATTTTAACCTTTTGTTTTTCAGACATTGCTTGTTCAGCTGTCATCTCGCCTTCATTTACAGCTCGTTGGATGAGCAACCAGGACGCCATTTGCATTAACCGGGTTGTAAGACGCATGCTTTCAGTGGCATAGGCCAAAGAGGCTGTTTGAGACAAGGCTTTGGCTTCACGTCGCCCGTCCGTGTCAAGATAATTGGCGGTTTCTTCAACCAGCCCCATACCTTCTTTAAAAATATCTAGGAAACATTCTGAACTCACAAACCGTTCTGCGAATGAAATGGTTTGTGTATTTTTACTATTCTTTTCAATGACGCGAGACATACTTACTCTCTAACTTAACTAATAAACGCTACTAACAAACTTAAAATTTAACTGACCGAAAACTCTTAACTCACAACATACTTTATGCTTCATGTGCAAGCTTCATGTCATCATTAACTCAACATAAGCTTTTGCTTTGGAGCAAAAATAAGGCCAGTTTTAGCGTTACTCACAACAGTTCTATAATATGACTTAATTTTTCCTTTTTGGCCATAAAAAAAAGCCGCCAAATTTTGGCGGCTTAGGAAGTTAACAGGGAGGCGTCACAGAGCAAAATCTATAAAGCTCTGTTATTCAGTTAAGTACTGAATGGTTTTAAGATAACGCCAAATCGATAACAAAACCTTAATAGGTCCGTTAAAATACAATCTATTTGGGAATAATCTCATATTTTATTTACCTTAAGGCTTTGTTAACAGCACCCCAAAGATGTGCCCTTGTCCCATTTTTTAACAGTTGAATCTTTGTTATGTGTCAGATTTAAACAAGCCTTCCGCCTGGCTGGCTTGTGATTGTTTTTTGCCTATCGTTTCATTAACCCGTTCTATTTCCTTACTTAATGCCTTTGCTAAGTCTTCAAGCTCGGCAATTGAAAAGGCGCTTAGATCCTGGCCAACAACCATTTGCGCTTGAGATGATTTTTGTGGTTCCCACTCTTCTTCGCTCACGAAAAAAACGTCTCCTTTTTTCTTCTATAAAAATCAATTTCTGTCTGTTCAGGTGATCTTTTTTATTTTAAAGCTTTTAGCAAAGCGCTCAGTATGAATGCCTTTTTTCATTCTGATTGTTTCATTTTGACCCAAGGATCCTAAGATGTCTATGCCCTCTACCATGCAAGCTGTTCTGGCACCTGAGCAAGCTGGCGCTGATCATTTAGAAATTTCCCAAGCAGATGTGCCTGCGTGTGGACCGGGACAGGTTTTGATTAAAGTTGCAGTTGCTGGGGTTAACCGGCCCGATATTTTGCAACGCGATGGGCTTTATCCTGCACCTAAGGGGCATTCGTTGGTCTTAGGGCTTGAGGTTGCCGGAGAAATAGTGGCTGTGGGGGCAAAGGTCAGCACCTTGATGATTGGTGATCAGGTCACTGCCCTTGTTAATGGGGGTGGCTATGCCCAGTATTGCTTGGCTGATCAAGGGGCCTGCCTGCCGATCCCTGAAGGGCTGTCTTTGATTGAAGCGGCTGGCTTGCCAGAGACGGTTTTTACCGTTTGGCACAATGTGTTTCAGCGCGGCCAATTAAAGCCTGGGGAGTGGTTCATGGTTCATGGTGGCACCAGCGGTATTGGCACCAGCGCCATTCAAATGGCCAAAGCCTTTGGTGCTAAGGTGATTGCAACTGCTGGCAGTAAGGAAAAATGTGACGCTTGCTGCGCCCTGGGGGCAGATGTTGCGATTAATTATAAAACACAAGATTTTGTTGAAAGCGCTCAAGATGCGACGCAGGGGCGCGGTGTTGACGTGATTTTGGATATGGTCGGGGGCGAGTATATTGAGCGTAATATTACTGCTTGCGCCACAGAGGGGCGCATCGTGCAAATTGCTTTTCTTGACGGGCCAAAAGCAAAGGTCAATTTTATGCGTTTGATGCTCAAACGCTTGACGTTAACTGGCTCTACCTTGCGCGCACGCAGTGATCAGATGAAGGCTGAATTGGCCCAAGAGGTCAAACAGTATGTCTGGCCGCTGATTAGCAAAGGAGAGATTGCCCCACAAATATACAAGGTGTTTAAATTTCAAGATGTGAGCCACGCCCATAAATGTATGGAACAAGGGGATCATATCGGCAAAATCATGCTCGATTTAAGTTAAAACACATCCCTGGTGATGCTACGAAAACAAGCTTCTTCTTGCCTTAAAATGTTATCAACAGGATCTAGCTAACAACAAAGACAAAAAAGATAACGGTCACCACACAATAGGTTGTGATATGATCTTTGTTCACCGCGATCCAATTTAAAATTGTGCGCGGAACCTGGCGAATAAAGGCATTGGAAAGCCACAAACAACCAATCATGGCTGAGAGCCCTAGGGTCCAAAATGTGGCGTAGTAATTGTGCCCTGCTTCAAATTCGCCGGTTTGGGCGATGACAGTGCCGGTAATGGCCAGGCTGATAAATAATGCCACCATTGATGCCAAGCCCAATAGCACCAAAATGGTGTAACGCACGAACTCAAACATAACTTACTCCAAACGCAACTAGAT
>JANQQH010000018.1 GCA_028285025.1 Hyphomicrobiaceae bacterium
ATTCCAGAACGTGATATTGATCAGCCGCATGAGCAATCCCAGCGCAAAAATGCGTCGCGCGATGATAAAATTTCCCGCCAAGAAAGACGCCGCGACCAAGAACAGCGCCAGATAGATAAGACAAGCGCTGAAAACCATAACGACACTCATGTTGAAGATAACCAACAACGTGCTGATGAAGTTGACGCTAGAGATAAGGGGCACTCTGAAGCCCAAGACAACAAGGATGCTCAAGAAGAGGCCTTGGAAAATCAAGACAGCTTAGAGCAAACAAAAGAAACGTCCCAACAAGATGATTTGCAAGGCAATGAAGAGCAAATGCTTACCGCTTCTGGAGAGGAATTAAAGCTAGAAGCGCACTCTTTGCTCGCCGGGGAAGCAGAACAATTTGCTGCAAACCTGCAAGAGGTGGGTGAACAACTGAGTGTTGTGCAAGAGCAAAGAGAGCAACACGGAGCTGTTCAAGGTACCGCTATAAAAAGTGAAGGGGCGAGCGGCCTTAACGAGGCACCTGAGTTGGCGGCAAAACAAGGGGCCCTTTCTTCGGATCCAAAGGGCGCTGGCAAGGGTGGCCTTCTTGCGCAAGGCACTGGACTTGAAAGCACTTTGGGGCAAGATGCAGATGGTGAAGTTTCAATAAATAAAGCCAATGTTATTGAAAAAGGCAATGGTGATATTTCTAAATCCTTGGCCCAAGTGTTATCAAATAAAGACGCCAGTGGCACCGCTCACACGCAGCAACCAGCTGGTCCTATTTTAGCCAATAATCCTTTGACCTCTTCTCCTCTATCTCAAACCAATACATTTCAACCGTTGCGCCAAGATGCTGGGGGTGTACAAAGCGCAGATGGGACAAATTCATCTTTAGCTTTGCAAACGCAAGAGACAAAAGCGGCAAGCCCGACCAATGCGCTTAGAAGTGCTGGCTATACAAACCCGACACAGTCTATTGCACTTACCATTGCGCAAAAGGCACAAAATGGCATTCAACAATTTGAAATCCGTCTTAATCCCCCAGAATTGGGCCGGGTGGATGTTCGGCTTGAGTTTGGCAGAGAGGGGCAAGTCACAACACATCTGATTGTTGAGCGCCCAGAAACATTAGAGATGCTGAATAAAGATGGCCGACAATTAGAACGGGCTTTGGCAGATGCAGGTGTTAAACTTGATCATGATGGTCTGTCTTTCTCGCTTAAAGACCAGCAAGGTGGCCAAGAGCCAGAAGATGACCTTTTAGGTCAAGAATTTAATGGTCAAGCTGCATTGGATGAGCCATCAGATGAACAATCAGCAACACAAGCCTATCACCGCATTACCTTACCAGGTGGTCTTGATATACGTATTTAGTTAGGAGCTTAATCCATGTCTACCATTAATCCTTTGTCAGCTTTGTCCAATATAGGCCAGGCCGGTGCTTCGCAAAGTACAATCTCGAATGATTTTGATACGTTTTTGACCTTGCTTACAACGCAATTGCAAAATCAAAACCCGCTTGAGCCGTTAGATACCAACCAATTTACGCAGCAATTGGTGCAGTTTAGCGAAGTGGAACAGGCCATTCAATCAAATGCGAATTTGGAAAGCTTACTACAGCTGCAAGCGGCAACCGCTGTGACCAA
Source organism: Hyphomicrobiaceae bacterium (assembly GCA_028285025.1). Classification (GTDB taxonomy): domain Bacteria; phylum Pseudomonadota; class Alphaproteobacteria; order Rhizobiales; family HXMU1428-3; genus HXMU1428-3. Next base: position 1,620 of record JANQQH010000018.1, read on the forward strand.
TTCTGTGGCCTATATTGGCAAAACTGTTGAGTTAAATGGCACCAGCCAGCCTTTGACCAGTGGACAAGCCTCATGGCCAATTGATGCACAAGGGACCGCTAGCTCGGCAACTTTTACGATAAGAGATAGCGCAGGTAATGTTGTTTTTAGCGAAACCAAGCCGCTTTCCTCAGGCAAGACCATATATAACTGGAATGGTCAGACTAATGATGGGGGTAATGCACCTGAAGGTGATTATAACCTTTCGGTTGAAGCGAGTAATGACCAGGGAGAAGCTGTGAACGTGGATATTGCCAGTTCTGGTGTGGTCACTGGCGTTGATATGAGCGGTAATAGCTTATTGCTGTTGGTTGGAGACCAAAAAG
>JANQQH010000257.1 GCA_028285025.1 Hyphomicrobiaceae bacterium
TTACAAATATCTCTTACCATTCAAAGGTCGATTCGCGAAAGGCATCAGGGATGGCAAAGTCAGCAAAGGCTGTGAATTGTGAGGATAAACCTCTGCAAAGAGGCAAAGCACAATTTTGCAGCAAAAAAATAGCCGCTGATCTGCTGGCTTGGTATGATGCAGAGCAACGTGACCTGCCCTGGCGGGCCAAACCTGGGCACATGCCCAACCCTTATCACGTTTGGCTATCAGAGATCATGCTTCAGCAAACTGTGGTCAAAACTGTCATTCCTTATTTTTTAAAATTCATCCAAATCTGGCCAACAATCTTTGAGCTGGCAAAGGCTGACATTGAACAGATCAGAAGCGCCTGGGCGGGTCTTGGATATTATAGCCGGGCAAAAAATTTACATAAATGTGCCCAGATCATTGTTGAAAAATACCAAGGCAAATTCCCCATCTTTGCAGAAGAACTGGAAACCTTGCCAGGCATTGGCCCCTATACAGCCGCCGCCATTGCCGCCATTGCCTTTGATGAAACCGCCACCCCGGTTGATGGTAATATCGAGCGGGTGATTGCGCGCCTATTTGCCATAGAAGACCCATTGCCAGGGGTAAAACCCAAACTGAAACAGTTGGCCAGCAGCTTAACCCCGCCGCGCCGGGCTGGCGATTTTGCTCAAGCACAGATGGACTTAGGCGCCACCATATGCTCACCCAAAAACCCCTCTTGCTTGTTATGCCCTCTTGTCAGTCAATGCCAGGGACATGAAAAAGGCATAGCCCCGCTCTTGCCCCAAAGGGAGGCCAAAAAACCCAAGCCGACCCGCTATGGCACGGCCTTTTTTGCGCTTCGCGAAGATGGTCAAGTCTTGCTGCGCCAGCGCCCAGAAGGCGGACTGCTTGGCGGTATGACAGAGGTCCCCTCGACCGAATGGCAGGAAAATCAACCCAAAAACAGCAAAGCGTTAAAATCTCCCCCTTTAAAGGGAAAATGGTGGCAAGTGCCAGGAGTTGTAAAACACACCTTTACCCATTTTCACCTTGAGCTCACAGTGTACCGCATCATCGCGCCCAAACAGGCAACGCTCACTTTGTTTGCAGATCCTGAGCGCTGCAAATGGGTACCAAAAGCCAAGCTTGCAGATGAAGCCTTACCCTCAGTGATGCGCAAAATTATCGACCATGCGCTTTCAAGTGAATTGTAAAAAAGGGTCCTTACGGCCAGTTTCGGCTCCGAAATAACCTCCTTTTTTGCCAAAATCACTTTTTTCTCATAAAATTGAACGGTGCTACAAAAAGCAATTTTCAAATTGCTGAAAAATAAAATTTATTTATGCGCAGTCACTTTTTGGGGAGAGATATAATGTCGAAAGTCTTGGTCTTTGTTTATGGTGTTGTTTCTTATCTAATTTTTTTCGCAAGCTTTTTATATTTAGCAGGGTTCTTAACCAACATGGTGGTGCCCAAAACCATTGATAGCGGTGTTGTCGAGCCCTTTTGGCAATCATTGCTGGTCAACTTAATATTGCTAACCATTTTTGCCCTCCAGCATTCGGTTATGGCCCGGCCCGGCTTTAAAGCCTGGTGGGTGCGTATTATTCCCAAAGCCATTGAGCGCAGCACTTATGTATTGCTCTCCAGCCTAGCCCTTTTCTTGCTGTATTATTATTGGCAGCCCATGACCAGCATGATTTGGCAGGTTGAAAATGAAATAGCCCGTTTAATCATATGGGCTGTATTTGCCCTTGGCGTCCTGATCATTTTTCTGTCTACCTTTATGATCGGGCATTTTGAATTGTTTGGCTTAAAACAGGTTTTGCATCATTATCTTGGCAAAGGGGAAATCACACCTTTTTTCAGATCCCCAGGGTTTTATCAGCTGGTCCGTCACCCGATTATGACAGGCTTTATCATTGCCGCCTGGGCAACACCAGATATGAGCCAAGGCCATTTCGTCTTTGCCCTAGTAAGCACACTGTATATTTTGGTGGCTTTACGATTTGAAGAAAAAGACCTGGTTGACAGCCTTGGTGATGCTTACAAGTCATACCAAAAAAGCGTACCCCAGTTGGTGCCATTTATAAAGCCGCGCAATCAATCAGATAACTAAAGCGTTTCATTGATCCCAAAACCGGCGTTCACTTTTGGAATAGCGCGGATGCTGGTGGGCATTCTAAAGCGCAACGAAAAGAGCGCGGATGCCGGTGGGCAGGCTCAAGCGCCAAATAAAATGAAACGCTTTAACAAAAAACACCCCGTCTAAAGATCTCTCATATGAAAAACAATAGATGGGGTGTAAATATATATGCCCCAAAAAGATCGTAACGTTTGGCTAAGCTGTCTGTGCGTTTAACCGCCCATATTGAATGTGCCATGTTAATGTAGTGCCCGATTGTTGCTCAAGCCCCACCATAGCGCGTTTTAATTGTGTCAATGACAAGGGGGTATAATCTAAACGAGGGCGGTTCGTCCCTGTCGCTTTCAAATGATGCAAAAAGTCTTGTGCGCTGGGGTAAGTAACAGGCTTATAGTCTTGTTCAAAAAGGCCTGGTAATTGGGGAGGAATACGCAACCCAATAGGCAGCTCATGACTTTTCAAAACCTGTTGCCATTCACCAAAGCAGTCAGGACCAATGGTTGAAAAATAAAAACGGCCATTATGGTCAAGCGCATTACAAATGCGTTTTATCGTCTCAACAGGCTCTTGAAACCAATGCACAACCATGCTGGCAACAATCAAATCGAATGACTCTTGAATTGAGTCCTTCTCAGGGTTTAACAATTCAAATCTAATGCCCAAACTTTGCCCATCTTTGGTAATGTTGGTTTGCGCTCTGTCTAACATCTCCCGTGACATGTCAGTGGCTGTCAGTTGCGCCAAGGGAAATCGTTTGATCAGCTGAGTGGTCAACAATCCCGTACCACAGCCAATTTCTAGGATTTTTTTAGGCTGCCCATCAATATAAGAGGCAAGCGATTGCGCCACCTGGCGTTGAATATCGGCCTGGTCTTGATAAGTTCTTGCAGATTTACTGAACCGATGTTTGATGGCAAAGGCATCGTTCACAATAAAATTTCTTTCTAAAATTGAGTTGATTGAGCCAGATATTCACGGAAAATCGTTCTCACGGTTCCGGCGAGCAATTTGCATATAACACGTTGTTCTATTACGTCAAATTGCTTTTGTTAAAGCGGGCACGGGCGCAAAAGTTTTCCAAAGGGAGCAAAATAATCATATAGAGTTTTGCTGAATTGCTAAAAACAAGGTAAACTAATAGTTAATATTTAGTTGAGTTACAAGTGAAGTGATGGGGTTGGCGTTATGGGGTTTTTCGTATCTCAAGTGGCATTGCATGCGCGCACATGCTTAATTTTGGTGTGCTTTTCTTTGGGTAGCATTGCTGGGGTTACTCAGTCCCGAGCTGCCAGCATAACTTTCACCTATGATGAAGTGAACGATCTGGTCAAGGAATCCTTATCAGGTCTGGAAATCAGATTAAACAATCTGGGCCGTTTTAATGGGCGCAATCACAGGCGGCGTGATTCTTCTTATGTTCGCTTTAAAGGTCAATCTTTATCGTCTTTTGACATA
>JANQQH010000267.1 GCA_028285025.1 Hyphomicrobiaceae bacterium
ACTGCTCTGCATTCACTACAGTTTTAGACATGAAATAAGCTACTGCTTAACAAAAAGAACAAAAGGCTAACAACCAGCCTTGCCAATTTCCGCACCAACTTTTCGATCAATGTGACCTGGCAAAGATTTGTACTTAGACTTTAATTCACTAAAGGTCTGACAAGCCGCTTCATTTTGCCCCAACCTGTGTAAGGACATGCCCAATTTCAAAAGATTATCAGGCGCTTTGGGGCTTTTGCGATAGGTTTGATAGCCCTTTAAGAACTCGTTTGCGGCTTGGCGATAATTGCCGCGCACAAAGTAAACCTCACCCAACCAATATTGTGCATTGCCAGACAAATCATTATTGGGGTAGTTGGACAAGAACGCTCTGAAGGTTGCTTCTGCTGAGGTATAATCACTCGACAACATATAATTATAACCTGCATCATAAAGCGATTGGGGGCTTTTGCCATTTAAGGTCACGCGGCTTTTTGGCGGTGTTGCATTAAGCGCTAAATCAGGGCCAGGCACTTTATTGGTTGGGTCCTCATTTACAGAAGATTGCGTGTCCGCCCCCCAGCCATCTGTTTGAAATTGAGGTTGCTGTTCCAAGCGTCTTTGGTTTAAGGGCTCACGCTCGCCTTCAAATTGATCGCTTTTTTTCACGCCAACAGCCTGCTGAACGCTACCCTTTTTTACCAATGTTTGCAAAGCACCGATAACAGCTTGCATTTCAATAATCTGGGCTTCTAGCCGGTCTATGCGTTGCAAAGCCTCGATTAAGTCTTGAGATTGTTTTTGACCAACAGGGGCTTTGGGGTTTTTAGCCTCCTGGCCAAAAGCTGGCCCATTCGCGCTTAACATTAACCCAATCAACAAACACCCCAATAATCTGGTCATGATTTTTGCCTTGTTTTTTATTAACAACCACGCAGGAAAAAGACTGTGTGCAGGAAATGCCTGGGAGATGAAGGCTCCTTAATAGCTGGCCCCGCTGTTCAGCCGCGTTTCCACCCGTCGGTTTTGTGACCAACAGCTTATATCATTACAAACAGCAACTGGGCGTTCCTTACCATAAGAAATCGTGCGAAGCCGTGTTGGGCTAATGCCGTTGGAAATTAAAAAGTTCTTCACAGTTTCAGCCCGGCGCCCACCTAGTGCCAGGTTATATTCGCGCGTGCCCCGCTCATCGGCGTGGCCTTCTAAAGTCACTGTGTAGTTTGGATATTTATTCAACCATTGCACCTGGCCGCGCAGTATCGAAAGGGCTTGCTCTGTTAGTTGCACGCTGTCAGTGGTAAAGTGCACTGTGGTGCCCACATTTACCGCAAAGTCTTGCGGACTACCTGGCTTTGTCGGCTTACCTGTTAGGCTCTTATTCACATTACTGCACCCAACCACAAAAATTGTCAGAAAACAGATGAGAGAGACTTTAAATATATGAGACATTTTTTAGTAAGCCTAAAAGTTTAAAAGTTGGCGCCAATACACTTTTAATGACAAGTGATTTAGATCAATCATGCATGTGGGCAAAGGATATCACGGACTTTGCCATAAATGCTTAATGATTGCACTTATTTTCATGCCGCGTAACTAAGGCAATATAGTGTCTAACATCCAGTGAGCTAAAAATAAAAATCGTGCTGCACGCAAAAGCGCACAACACGACTTTTAACTCGTGAGAAGCCAAATTAGCTTCAAAGAAACAAAGTCACTAAATAAAATTAGCGAACTGCTTGTTCAACTGGAGCAATGTCACCACCTAGATTCATAGGCTCGAGACGTACTTCACGGCGGCAAGCGCCTAGTGCAGCCACAGTTCCAACGATAGTAGCAGCGATGATAAGACCTTTAATTCCTTTCATCCTCTTTCCCCCTTCAGGTTAAGTTTGGATC
>JANQQH010000300.1 GCA_028285025.1 Hyphomicrobiaceae bacterium
AATGTAGGCATAAACAGCACAAGCACAGTGAACAGCTCAAGCCGCCCCAGCAGCATTGCTAACGACAAAAGCCATTTAGCCCCTTCCGGCAAAGATTGGAAATTACCCTCAGGCCCCACAATATTGCCAAGTCCTGGTCCCACATTCGTCAAGCAAGAGGCAGCAGCAGAAATGGCGGTCGTTAAATCCAAGTCATAAAGACTGAGCAAAAAAGCAAAAACGACAAAGCAAAATAAAAATAAAAAGATAAAACTCAACACCGCCGTGGTGACCCGCTCTTCAATCGGACGACCATTATAACGCGGAATATAAATGCCATTGGGCTGGATTACAGAAAAAAGCCGTTGGTTAATCGCTTGAAACAACACCTGAAAGCGAAAAATCTTAATACCACAAGAGGCAGAGCCCGCACACCCGCCCACAAACATCATGGTAAAAAACAACACTTCGGCCAAAGGGCTCCATTTGCCATAATCACCCGTGGCATACCCGGTCCCTGTCATAATGGAAACAGTGTGAAAGGCAGCATCTTTCAAAGCCGTGCTGTGTTTAGGACCATCTTGCGTGATAACATCACCCAAAAATTGAGCCAGCCATGTAAGGCCAATAAACACCCCTAAAATAATCAAAAACCAGCGTACCTGGCTGTCCTTGTAAAGCCGGTCCACCCGCCCGTTGAGCGCATAAAGATAAAGCCCAAACGGCAAGCTGCCCAAAATCATAAAGACAATGGCAACATATTTCACCCCATCGGCTTTAAAATAACCGATGGACTGATCATGAGTTGAAAGACCACCCGTGGCAATCGTTGTCATGGAATGGGCAACAGCATCAAAAAAACCCATGCCCGCAAACAAATAGCCAATCACACAAAGCACACTTAAAAATAGATAAAGACTGGCAATGGTGCTTGCCAACTGGGTTGCTCTGGGCACAATTTTTTCAGAATTGTCTGATGACTCCATACGAAACAGCTGCATACCACCAATTTGCAACATGGGCATAACCGCAAGTGCCATCACAATAATGCCAATGCCCCCTAACCATTGCAACAAGCTGCGCCACAAAAGAATGCCTTTGGAATGCTCATCCAGCCCGGTGATCACCGTTGCCCCGGTTGTTGTCAAGCCCGACATGGCCTCAAAGAACGCGTCAGTGTAGCCCAAATTCAAATCAGACCATAAAAACGGTAAGGCGGAAAAAGCTGTCAGTGCCAGCCAGGAAAGGGTGGTGAGAACAAACGCCTGACGAATAGAAAGTTCAGGGGCTTGCACTTTGTTGGAAACGCTAAGCGCCACGCCAAAAAACAGCGTAACGAGGCTAGCTGTGGCAAAGCTTTGCCAATTTTCATGCCCCAAAGCTAAATCGAGCAGCGCCGGGATCATTAAGGCAATACCAAGCGTTGCCAACAGCGCGCCAATAACAAAGCAAATTGGCCTAAAATCAATCATTCAATTATTGCCCTAACCGCAATCCATAAGACGATATGCCCTAAAACCAAGCACAATATTCATATATGATACAAAAGACAATGAAGGAAAAAGGTAAAGATTAAGAGGCAAATTTGTTCAAAAATTTTAAAAGAATAACTGGTCTACCAAATTTTTGAAGCTCTATAGGGGAAGGAGGGGGACGGAAAGAAAGAGCTGTATAAAAGAACCTGGTAGACCAGCAAAAGTAGCTTATCGGTTTTAGTAGATATCAAGGTCATCAGGACGACCAAAGTTATTTACGTAAATAGCACCAGCCGATAAAGCCAAGCCTAAAACCATTGTTGTAATTTTAGAATATATTTTTTTGAAGTCTCCTTTAAATAAAACTACATATCGTGCCTAGTGTTGAAAACAAACATAGTGCATCGTGTTAAACAAAAGATGCACACAAAAACGGAAAAAGAAAAGAGGACCTCACAAAGCCGTGAAGTTGGTTGATATGAGGTGTTAAATAAAAAAGAAAATGTGATCGGTTGTCACGTGCTTGTGACTTTCGCTCGCAAAAAAGGATGCAAGCTCACTCACAAATTCACGCAAGCGTGAGCAGACGGCTTGGCAGGTCTAATTAACCAAATGTTCATCATAAGGACTATCAAGCGAAAAGGCAGGAATATCGACCAAGAAATCATCACCATCTTCCCGCTCCATTTTATATTGCCCATGCATAAAGCCAGTAGGCGTGCCTAGCGGGGCACCAGAGGTATAAGTAAAAGTCTCCCCAGGCCTGATCAATGGCTGTTCACCAACAACACCCTCACCAATCACTTCCTGGGTTGCCCCATTTCCATCTGTAATCAGCCAATGCCGAGCCCGCAGCCGAACAGGTTCCTGGCTTTGATTTTCAATCTCAACATAATAAGCCCAGAAAAAATGATGGTCTTCCGGATCAGATTGTTCATCGAGAAACTCAGGGCTTACGCGAACATTGATTGCCTTGGTTGTTGCCTCAAACATGTGCTCTCATCCTAGATAAAAGATTAGTTCTGATTTGAACGTTATTAATATGAAAAATCAACTGAAAAATAAGTGAAAACCGAACAAAACGACCCTAAAAAAAGAGGAATTTTTCCCCACAACTTCACCTATAAAAAGTTAAGAGGAAGGGTTAAAAAAGTTCAACTATCCTATTGTCGCTAAATCAGCTCAAATTAGCCTATCCAAACCCCATTTCCAAATCCGCGATTAAATCTTTTACGTCTTCCAGACCAACAGAAAGCCGCACCAAACCAGGGGTAATGGAAAGCTCCAATTGCTCATCTTCTTCCAAACGTTGATGGGTTGTTGTGGCCGGATGTGTAATCAGGCTTTTGGTATCCCCCAAATTATTAGAAATTTTGATAATCTCCAATTTATTCATCAAATCAAAGGCTTCTTGCTTGCCCCCTTTCAGCTCAAAGGCTACAAGCGTCCCAAAACCGCTCATTTGTTGTTTTGCCAACTCATGTTGCGGGTGATTGGAAAGTCCAGGATAATGCACGGTTTCTACCCCAGAGCAGCTGCCAAGAAATTCAGCCAAAGCATTGGCATTTTTTTCTGCTTGGGTAATGCGCAAAGGCAATGTCTCTAAGCCTTTTAGCATCACCCAGGCATTAAACGGGCTAATAGAAGGCCCGGTTTGGCGCATATAATCATGCAAATAATCATCTACATAATCTTGAGATCCCAGCACCACGCCGCCAAGGCAACGCCCCTGGCCATCTATATGTTTTGTCGCGCTGTAACACACCACATCTGCGCCAAATTCCATCGGCTTTTGCAACACTGGCGTGGCAAACACATTGTCAATAATCACAATCGCCCCAGCATTATGGGCAATATCGCTAACCGCCTGAATGTCCACCAATTCAAGCGTGGGGTTGGTTGGCGTTTCAAAGAAAAAGGCTTTGGTATTGGGTTGAACAGCCTCTTTCCAGGCCGCAAGGTCGCGCCCATCCACAAGTGTGACCTCAACACCAAACCGGGGAAGAAGTTTTTCCACCACATAGCGACAAGAGCCAAACAGCGCCTTAGCGCTAACCACATGATCACCCGCATTTAAATAACAAAGCATTGAAGCCGTCACAGCGGCCATGCCTGTGGCAGTGGCCCGGCCATCTTCAGCCCCCTCTAGCAGCTTCATGCGCTCTTCAAACATTTTGATGGTAGGGTTGAGAAACCGGCTGTAAATATAGCCCTCTTCATCCCCTTTGAAGCGTGCTTCTGCACTTTCAGCACTATCGTAAACATAGCCAGAGGTTAAAAACAGCGCTTCAGCCGTTTCGCCAAATTCAGAACGGATGGTCCCACCATGCACCAGTTTGGTGGCATCGCCCCATTGATTGTTTGAGCCTTTTGTCATTGAAAAAAACCTTGTAAAAAAATAAAAACCCGTTAGCCAGAGCCGAAAAGGCACCGGCAATCCGGGTCTTTGCGGCCTTTTAGCGACTTATTTAACGTGGCTGCAAGCCGACCGGCCAAATCACCACAATGAAACGCTATATTGTGATAAAACCGGGGAAAGGGTCAAGGCTTTTGTTGATGAGCGCCCTTTCACCTTGTCAGAAATTAGCACATCAGCGATTATGGGGCCAGATTCTAGCAAAAATGGATATAGCGAACGACAATGGCTGACCAAGCAAAGCACCTATGGACAACACAAGACGGCACAGACCAAGAGCTGCCCAAGGCCTATTTGCCCCCAAAGGGCGG
>JANQQH010000317.1 GCA_028285025.1 Hyphomicrobiaceae bacterium
ACAGCGATGAAACTTGGTGAAGCAATGTATCGTGATGCAAACCCTGATGAGGGTGAAGATGCCTCTTTTGATCCTGAAGATCAAAACCGAGATGATGACATTGTTGATGCTGATTTTGAAGAAGTGAAAGATGATGACGAAGAAGGGAAAAAGTCAGCTTAACTGACTTTTCCTCAGCCCCACCAGGTTATTCGCTTTAACCTGGTGGGCTGGTTTTTTTAATGGCATGGTTGCTCTTTTCATAACAAGACCCCAAGATTACTAAGAGGCAAAGCAAAATGGCAAAGCGCGATTATTATGAAGTTTTAGGCGTGGCCCGCGATGCTGATGAAAAAGAAATTAAATCTGCCTTTCGCAAAATGGCGAAAGAATACCACCCTGACCGCAACCAGGGGGACGAAAAGGCAGAGCAAAAGTTCAAAGAAGTCAATGAAGCTTATGAGGTTTTAAAAGACCAACAAAAGCGCGCGGCTTATGATCAATTTGGCCATTCGGCTTTTGAAGCGGGAGGTTTTGGCGGCGGCGGCGGTGCCGGCTTTGACAGCGATTTTGGCGCCTCAATGTCAGATATTTTTGACGATTTATTTGGCGACTTTATGGGCGGTGGCGGCCCGCGGCGCCAAAAACCGCGCAGCTCACAAGAGCGCGGCTCTGATCTTCGTTATAATATGGAAATTTCGTTGGTCGATGCTTTTACAGGCAAGACTGCAGAAATTTCTGTCCCCAGTTCCATTCATTGTGAGAGCTGTAATGGAACGGGGGCGAAAAAAGGCACTTCTCCTACTGTTTGCTCGGTTTGTGGTGGGCTTGGCAAGGTACGGGCTAGTCAGGGGTTTTTCACCATTGAGAGAACTTGTTCGCACTGTCATGGCCGCGGGGAAGTGATTTCTGACCCTTGTCCTGATTGTTCTGGGACGGGACGGATTACCAAAGAGCGGGTGTTGAGTGTTAATATTCCAGCCGGTGTTGAAGATGGCACGCGCATTCGTTTGGCCGGTGAGGGTGAAGCCGGTTTGCGCGGGGGGCCTTCTGGTGATCTTTATATTTTCTTGACCATTGCGCCACATGAAATCTTCAGCCGTGATGGGGCCGATATTTTTTGCCAAGTGCCAATCTCTATGATTACCGCCTCGCTTGGTGGGCAAATTGAAGTGCCAACAGTCAATGGTGAGCGCACCCGCATGAAAATCCCTGAAGGGACGGACACTGCCAAGCAGTTTCGGTTAAAGAGCAAGGGGATGCCTGTGCTGCGTTCAAAATCTATGGGCGATATGTATGTTCAGGTGGAAGTTGAGACGCCTAAGAATCTCTCGCGGCGGCAAAAAGATCTTTTGAAAGATTTTGAGAAAGCTTCTAACGATGACACGAACCCAGAGTCAGCTGGCTTCTTCAAGCGGGCAAAAGATTTTTTTGATAAGTCTAGCAGCTAGGGTCGCACCGTGCCTTAACTTTCTAGGCGTAAATGGTTATTAAAAAGGACGGGTTGGGGTTATGGGTGTGAAAATTTTGTCGTTTGCGGGCAGTGCACGGGAAGCGTCTTTGAATAAACGGTTGGCCAAAGCCGTTGTTCGGCAAGCGGAAGAATTTGGGGCTGAGGCAACGTTTATTGACCTGAGAGATTATGCCATGCCGCTTTATTGCGGCGATATTGAGCAAAGTGATGGGGTGCCTGAGGCGGCGCAGAAATTAGCTGAGATTGTTAAAGCCCATGATGGGGTATTTCTGGCTTGCCCTGAATATAATTCTTCCATAACGCCTTTATTGAAAAATACCCTTGATTGGGTCTCGCGCCTGCGCTCGAACGATCAGCCACCGCAGACGCCTTGGCATGGCAGAGCTTATGCTGTTGGCGCCACAAGTATGGGGGCGATGGGTGGCATTCGTGTGATC
>JANQQH010000322.1 GCA_028285025.1 Hyphomicrobiaceae bacterium
AGCACTGCCTGGTAAGCGTGGGGTGTGGCACAAACCCTTATTTAAAGCCTCACAATGGTATGAAGATGTCGCGCTTGAAAAACGCGATAAAAACGCTTCGATTGAACTTGAAACATTTAAGCAGGGCGCTGAAGTACTCATCTTGTCAGGCAGTTTAAATGATGGACAAGAGCGGTATCCCCCCTTTAGTTGGATACGTTATCCTTGCCAGGCATGCGCCAGTTTTGAAGCTGATGAACCTGTCATCTATTGGATCAAACGTGGTATTAATGCCCCTTAACACTTCGTAATAAAATCACCTTGAGCCTTGACAAAGTCGCTTTATTTTAGTTCTCACATTATAAAGCTCTCAAATGATACAATGTAACATTTTATGAGGGCGCAATGCGTTCCAGGTTTTAAAAGATATGCCCAATACACAAGATCAAATTTTAGATAGCGCTGAACGGCTCATTCAATCACAAGGTTACAGCGCCATTAGCTATCAAGATATCTCCAATCAAGTCGGCATACGCAAAGCCAGCATCCACTATTACTTTCCCTCAAAAGAAGATTTAGCCGCAGCTGTCGTCAAACGCTATCGGCTAAAGTTGAAAGAGATCATGGATGCTTCTATGAAAACGCGCAAAAGCGATACATGGGGGCTGCTTGATGATTATTTTGCCATTTACTTGAGTTTTGAATCTGAACCTGAACGCATATGTTTATGCGGCGCTCTTGCTGGAGAATATCCGGTTTTACCTAAAAAGGCGCAAACAGAAGTTGATGGGTTTTTCTATGATCATCAGGTCTGGATTCGCCATGTAATAGAGATGGGGCAAGAAAACGAAATGATAGCTGATGATCAAAAAGCTGACTATTTGGCAGGTTGGGTACTCTCTACCTTGCAAGGGGCTTTAATTGTAGGGCGTGCGACAGAAAGCTTTGACCGCGTGCATGAAGCCCAAGATATGTTGCGCCGTGCCCTAAAAAGACTTTAAAAGTTTATTGCAAATCACAAGTAATTACAAAAACATACACGATGACAAAAGGATCTATAAAAGTGGATATCACGCTTTACAACACGCTAACCAAACAAAAAGAGTTGTTTAAACCGATACAGCAAGACAATGTCCGTATGTATGTTTGTGGTCCCACTGTTTATGATTATGCTCACATTGGCAATGCGCGCCCAGTCATCGTGTTTGATACCCTTTACCGTTTGCTGATGCATGTTTATGGGGCCGATCATGTGACTTATGCCCGCAACATCACCGATGTAGATGATAAGATCAATGCAAGAGCGGCCAAAGAAGGGGTCGAGATTAGAGAGTTGACAGAACGCACCAATGCCCAGTTCCAAAAAGACATCACCGCGCTTAATTGCTTAAGCCCCACGGTACAGCCACGGGCAACAGAACATATCGGGCAAATGCAAGACCTCATTAGTTTGCTTATTGAAAAAGGCTTTGCCTATGCAGCTGAGGGCCATGTTTTGTTTCACGTGCCAGCTATGGCCAAGTATGGCAAATTGTCCAACCGCTCAGTGGATGAAATGCAAGCCGGCGCCCGGGTCGAAGTGGCCCCTTATAAAAAAGATCCAATGGATTTTGTCTTGTGGAAGCCGTCTTCAGAAGATGAACCAGGTTGGCCCTCTCCATGGAACGAGGAAGGAGAAAAAGGGCGCCCAGGATGGCATATTGAATGTTCAGCTATGGCCAAAACACATCTAGGGGAAGTCTTTGACATTCATGGCGGCGGCGTCGATTTGGTCTTTCCTCACCATGAAAATGAAATCGCCCAAAGTTGCTGCGCCCATGACACAGACAAAATGGCAAATTATTGGATGCACAATGGCTTCTTGCAAGTTGAAGGCGAAACCATGTCCAAAAGCGTGGGAAATTTTATCACCATTAATGAAGTGCTCAAGGACTGGCCTGGCCAAGTGGCGCGCCTTGCCATGCTCATGACCCATTATCGCCAGCCCATCAACTGGACTGTCAAGACATTAACCGAAGCGCAAAAGAACCTGAACACCTGGTATAACATTGTTGGTGAGCTGGAAGAGGGGGAAGGGGCCCTGGAAATCAACGAAGGTGTGCTGGGGGCCTTATGTGATGATTTAAACACGCCCAAAGCGATTGCCCAACTGCACCAATTGAAGGATCAACCAGAGGCGCTAAAAGCCTCTGCTGGATTAATGGGCTTGCTTGAGGACTCTCTTAGCGAATGGCGAAACCAGGCCCAAGATCAACCCCAATTGGAAGAAGCTGTGATTGAAGCGGCAGTCCAAGCACGCCTGCAAGCACGCGACAACAAGGATTGGGCCGAGGCTGATCGCATACGCGATGAGCTTTTAGAACAAGGCATCATTTTAAAGGATGGCCCTGAGGGAACAAGTTGGCAGGTTAAAACGTAGCGTTAATGAATAAACAACTTTTGCCGTTTTTGAGCTAGGCTCAGGACCTCTTAATTTTATGAGCAAACTCATGTTGTCATAATTGAAAGGCAAAGAATATTCTCGGCGAATGCTTTAACCACCAAAAATATTAGTTCTGGCCCCAAGCCCACGGAACAGTTGATTAAGTAAGGAAGCTTCTTGCCCATGCGATGGGGTCTCGCGTGAAATAAAATCAATCACTTTGCCATCTTTCAGGCCGTAATGAGCGACCCTAGAAACAGTATCAATTTGAGGGGCAAAATAAACCGCCACGACGCGCCGGTCTATTTCTTTTGGTGATAAAAAAGCTGTGGTTTTCATCTTAGAAGAAATATAGTAATACACATCCCCAGTATATGTGGCAGTGGTATCAGGCGTGCCAAGCAAAAATTTGACCTGTTGTTTAGACATGCCGGTTTGCACTTGAGCCAAATCAGCGTCCGTAAGCAGGTGTCCGTGCTGAGTAATTTGAGATGAACAAGCGGTTAACCCACCAAGGCTTAGGACCAAAAGCAGAGCACCAAAAGAAGAGCAAAATTTCAGCTTTGGCAGAAAAGAAGCTGTATGCAAACAACTTGCCCAAAAACATCCTAAGACAACAAAGTTAGAGGTTGATTTCTTCATCAAAATTTAAAATACCGTTGCGCGAATTAAAGTTTAAATCTCAGATTAAAGCAGTTACCTTGAGTTTGCCGCAAATGCAAGCTAGCAAGTTCAACAAAACACCCAAAACATGCCGTAAATATGTGGTTAACATCAGGTTCCCAATCAAATTGCAGCAAAGCGTCTAAAAAAAGATATGTTGTTCAAATGGCTTAAAAATCGGGCAGAGAAAAGGCAAAGAGCTGAAAACATTTATATGCTTAGTGCAAATCATGCCCGCCACCCTTTATTTTTCCAAGATTATCAGGTGCCAGATTCGATCACAGGGCGCTATGAATTATTATGCATACATGTATATTTGTTGTTAGAACGGTTACGCTGTGAGGAACGATACCGTGATCTTAGCCAGCAATTAACCGAAATATTGGTCAAAGAAATAGAACGGGCCTATCGTGACAGTGGATTTCAAGATTTATCAATTCCCAAAAATATTAAAAAACTCATTGCCGGTTTTTATGAACGCACGAATGCCTATAAAAATGGTGTTAGGCAAAACAGCGCAGAAAAATTAGCAAATAGTGTCAATGAGTATGTTTATGCGGGCCAGTTAGATGTCAATCAGAATGCCTATAAACTCTCAATTTATATGCTAGCAGCCCATACCCACCTAAATTCTGTTGCTGTCACCGATATCTATGAAGCCAATTTTGCTTTTATTTCACCTGATATGGAAAGCATGTAAGAAAACATACTATTATTTTTTTTAATGAGAAAAATATGTCTGAACAAACGCAAATGATGAGCCCCATAAACTGGCAAGTGGCAACCAATCAAATTGGCGAAAAGGGGCTGAAAATAAAACTCATCCTAGATCGGCAAGACCTAGAAAAGTTAGAAAAAGAGCTTGAAATACGGTCTTTGAGCACATTTATCTGTAACATAGAGATTATCCCACAGGCTAAAAACCGTTATGAAATTCAGGCAGAAATGACAGCAGACATTGAACAATACAGCGCAGTTAGTTTAAAACCCTTACCCACTTCTTTTCATCAAGAATTTACCACTCAATTTTGGCCCATCAGTCAAAATGATCCTGCAAAATCCCCTGAACTGGATTTGGAATACGCAGAAGAAATCATAGAATTTTATGAAGGGGAAACCCTAAATGTTGGCCAATTAATTTATGAACAGTTTGTCATCAGCCTAGAGTTGTTTCCAAGAGCCGAAGGTGAAGTTTTGCAATGGCAAGGGGACCCGAGCGAAGCCTCACAATCAACAACATCTCCTTTTGCCGTTTTAAAAGAGCTCAAACCGAAGTCTTAAAGACAGGATAAAGGTTTGATTCTGGCATATAATGGGGCCCAAAGTTAAGTTTTTCAGATAATTTATTCAAATTGGGCTTGTCTCTTTTCTCATAATCTTTATGTTTTCTCGTCGGGATTGTGGCCTTATGCCATAAGGCCAGTAGGGAAAGTGTAGACTATGAGTGGGCCAGTTCGCATATCATTGGACGCTATGGGGGGCGATTCTGGCCCCGCTATGGTCATAGGCGGTGCCAACCGGTCTCTCACGCGCCACCCCGGTTCTGAATATTTGCTATTTGGAGATGAGGCAAAGCTTTATCCTGAATTAAAGCAATATCCCGAATTGGAAAAAAAATCTCAAATCATCCACACAGATATATCGGTTGAGATGGGCGAAAAGCCCAGCCAAGCCTTGCGCCGTGGACGGCGCAATTCCAGTATGTGGATGGCGATAGATGCAATCAAACAGGGAAAGGCAGATGTTTGTATTTCTGCTGGTAATACAGGCGCTTTAATGGCCATGGCCAAATTATGTTTACGCACCATTGCAGATGTTGACCGCCCGGCCATTGCCGCCCTTTGGCCCACTGTGCGCCGCGACAGCATTGTGCTTGATGTCGGCGCCAATGTAGGGGCCAATGCCTCTCAACTGGTTGATTATGCATTAATGGGATCAGCCATGGCGCGCGCCTTGTTTTCAAAAGAGCGCCCACGTATTGGCTTACTCAATGTGGGAGTGGAAGAGATCAAGGGGCTTGATGAGATAAAAAAAGCCGCCACTATGTTAAGACAGATTGACCTACCCTTTGAGTATCACGGATTTGTCGAGGGGGATGATTTGGGCCAAGGCCACGTTGATGTAATTGTCACCGAAGGGTTTTCAGGCAATATTGCATTAAAAACAGCAGAAGGCACTGCCAGGCAAATTGGTACCTACATTAAAGATGCCATAACAAGAACCTGGATCACCAAAATAGGGGCTTTGATTGCCTCTGGCGGTTTCCAGGCCTTGAAAAGAAAAATGGATCCACGCGGCATGAATGGTGGGGTATTTTTAGGCTTAAATGGTCTTGTGATCAAAAGCCACGGTGGAACAGACGCAAAAGGCTTTGCCAGCGCCATCGATCTTGGCTATGACATGGCCTCAAATATGTTGCTAGAAAGTTTGTCACACGATATTGAAACGCTGCATCAGTCTTTGTCTAATAATGAAGAACACACTTAAATAAGGTATAATAAATTGTCTTGTTATCGATCGATAATTAAATCCGTTGGTGGTTATCTACCAGAAAAAAAAATGACCAATGCAGATTTAGCCAAGTTGGTCGATACCAGCGATAGTTGGATCACAGAGCGTACAGGCATTAAAGAGCGCCACATTGCTGCTGAAGGCGAAAAAACTTCTGATCTTGCTCTGCATGCTGCGCGCCAAGCGATAGAGCGGGCCGGCATTGTTCCAACAGATATTGACCTGATCATTCTTGCCACTTCCACACCAGATCAAACCTTTCCTGCCACAGCAGTGACCATTCAAGCTGAATTGGGCATCGTGGAAGGAGCAGCCTTTGATTTGCAAGCAGTATGCTCAGGATTTGTTTTTGCCGTGACAACGGCTGACCAATATATTCGCTCAGGTCAAGCCAAACGGGTACTTGTTATCGGTGCAGAAACATTTTCACGCATATTGGATTGGGAAGATCGGACCACATGCGTACTATTTGGAGATGGCGCCGGCGCTCTGGTTTTGGAAGCTGAAGAAAGAGATGAACGCCCAGATATTGGCATTATGGCCTCACGTTTGCGCTCTGATGGACGTTATCGCGACAAGCTTTATGTTGATGGCGGACCCTCCAGCACCCAAACAACAGGCTTTTTACGCATGCATGGGCGCGAAGTCTTTCGCCATGCGGTCACCAACATTTCAGATGTTATAGAAGAAACTTTGGAAGCCTCCAATTTTAGTGTGAGTGACATTGATTGGTTCGTCCCGCATCAGGCCAATGAACGCATTTTGGCAGGCACAGCTAAAAAAATTGGCTTACCGATGGAAAAAATCATTATGACGGTCGCAGCACACGGCAACACTTCAGCAGCATCTATTCCCTTAGCTCTAAATTATGGCGTTGAAACGGGAAAAATTAAAAAAGGGGATTTGGTATTACTCGAGGCAATGGGAGGCGGCTTTACATGGGGGGCAGTCTTATTGCGCTGGTAAAGCTCATTTAACCAATTTACATAATGAACAATTTAGTAAAACAGCGGTTTCATTCGTTAAATCAATCAAAAAGCCAAAAAATGAGCTGATGCAGATAAAAAAAACTGCTAAATACCCAAATTTACAACAAAAATTACCTTTGGCCATTGACCAAATCTGCTCTCATAGATTAGCATTTGTAAAAAATGAGAAAATAAATGACGATGTCTACACACAAATAAACAAGCTTTTTTATGGTGTTATGAAAAGGGATGAAATTATGGGCGGTAAAACTTTAACAAGAGCCGATTTAGCCGAGGCAGTTGTGAGGCGAATTGGCTTACCTCGTAACGAATCGGCCGATTTGGTCGAGCTGGTGCTAGGTGAAATCAGCACATCATTAGAAGCGGGCGAACAAGTTAAGCTTTCGTCTTTTGGATCTTTTGGCGTACGCGAAAAAAAGCAGCGCATTGGCCGCAACCCGAAAACGGGTGAAGAAGTACCAATTACACCGCGCCGTGTTTTGGTTTTTCGCCCCAGTGCGATTATGAAAAATCGCATTGATGCCAGCATGAAAGCTAACGGTAAAAAATAATCATTGTCTCCCATTTTCAGACAAAAATAACAATCATATATTTTAAAAAGATAAGAACTTAGAGCTTTGGACCAAGTTGTTTTTTTTCAAACAACTCCAAAATTATAAAACTGAGACGATATTGAATGGAAAAATCTTCTGATGCTTTGCGCACGATCAGTGAAGTTGCCAGTGATCTTGACGTACCCAAACATGTATTACGTTTCTGGGAGAGTAAGTTTTCACAAATTAACCCAATGAAACGGGGCGGCGGGCGCCGTTATTATCGGCCCTCAGATATAGAATTATTACAAGGCATTCGTCATCTTTTATACGCGGAAGGTTTTACCATTCGCGGCGTGCAACAAATTTTTAAACGCGAAGGCGTTGATTATGTAAAAAGTTTTGCCGCGGGCGATAACAGTCCAAACCTAACACCTGATGCGGGCAAAAAAATCAAATCAATCAAAAACCAAAAGCGCAGCAAAATGCGCCCGCCTGCCTCAAAGGTTCATCCCAAACAAAAGATATTATTGAATGTTCTGGATGAAATAGAAGCATGCCGTAAAGTTTTGGTCTCATAACACAAAGCAAAAACTCTACTCAGTGAACCTTATTCAAACACGCGGTCAAAAATCGTCTCAACATGTTTGGTGTGATAATCAAGATTAAACTTATCTTGTATAGTCTCCTCGCTTAAAGCCGCGCGGACCTCTTCATCATTGAGCAATTCTTGCAAAAAGTCCTTGCCTTCACGCCAAACTTTCATCGCGTTGCGCTGAACCAGGCGGTAGCTGTCTTCACGGCTCACCCCAGCTTGGGTGAGCGCCAACAGCACCCGTTGAGAGTGAATAAGCCCCCCAAGCTTATTCATATTGGCAAGACAATTTTCCGGATAAATCACCAATTTGTCCATCACATTGGTCAGTCGTTTTAAAGCAAAGTCAAGAGTAACGGTTGCGTCTGGGCCGATCATGCGCTCAACAGATGAGTGGGAAATATCACGCTCATGCCATAGGGCCACATTTTCCATCGCTGGAATCGAATAGCCACGCACCAACCGGGCCAGGCCGGTGAGGTTTTCAGTTAAAATCGGGTTGCGCTTGTGCGGCATAGCAGAAGAGCCCTTTTGCCCTGGAGAGAAATATTCTTCAGCTTCCAGCACTTCAGTGCGTTGCAAGTGGCGCACTTCAACAGCCACGCGTTCAATCGAACTGGCAATAACCCCAAGGGTGGCAAAATACATGGCATGGCGATCACGCGGGATCACTTGGGTTGAGATGGGCTCAAAAACCAACCCTAATTTTGTCGCAACATATTGTTCCACCCGCGGGTCAATATTAGCAAAGGTGCCAACAGCACCTGAAAGAGCGCAAGTGGCAATCTCTTCACGCGCGGCCAACAGCCGTTTTTTGGACCGGTCAAACTCAGCGTAAGCACTGGCCATTTTTAACCCCATCGTCACCGGTTCAGCATGAATGCCATGGCTGCGCCCCACACATACAGTGTCTTTGTGTTCATAAGCACGGCGTTTTAAAACCTCTAACAACTCATCCATGTCTTGCAACAACAAATCAGTGGCGCGCACCAACTGAACGTTAAAGCACGTATCCAGCACATCAGAAGAAGTCATCCCTTGGTGCACAAAACGCGCCTCATCACCAACATGCTCAGCCAAGTGGGTGAGAAAGGCAATCACATCATGTTTAACCTCGCGCTCAATTTCATCGATACGCGCCACATTAAATTGGGCCTTGTCTCCCTTATCCCAAATGACATCTGCAGCCTCTTGCGGAATAACCCCCAGCTCAGCCATAGCGCTTGCCGCATGGGCCTCAATTTCAAACCAAATACGAAATTTAGTATGCGGGGCCCAGATATCTGTCATTTCTTTGCGGGAGTAGCGCGGGATCATAGAGTTTATCTTTCATTAAAAAGGTATTGGCTGGAAAATTAAGACGATGAGATTTCATTTTTATAAACAGATGTCAAGGGGACAAACACAACAGCGCGGCAAAGTCACAAACCTTACCGCGCATGAAGGTGGCTGTTATAAGCATAAAAACTTAAAATAAGATCCCGTGACCTAATCGCGTCTTGGCCCAAACATGGTTATGTACAAAGCCCCAGCAGGTAACAAAGCCAAAATGGACAGACGCAATGGGGTTAAGAACAATTGCGTAAACGCATTAATGCCTTGCACCATGGTGATGTAAAAATCCTGCGCCCCGGCAAATTGATAGGTGGGGCCAATTTTACCTGGCAGTGGTAAATATTCATGCATAACAGTTAAAACACCGCCAACAACCAGGAACAACACAGTGAGCATAATAAACGCAAAAACAAAACGAAAACCAATTGGCCGCGAGGCAACCAGCCCTTGCAGCCACCAAGTTA
>JANQQH010000359.1 GCA_028285025.1 Hyphomicrobiaceae bacterium
TATGTAAGACCACCTTTTTTTGATGTGTCTTGTTTGGTGATTGCCCTCAGCCTATATTAAGCTCAACAGTCCTATTTTAAATTTTGCGTTTTCAAATTAGCAAAGAAGCATGACACTATGAGCAGTGAATATAAAAAAGACCTTGATACCATTTCTAATTTAACGGCGGAGCAGTATCGTATCACCCAGGAAGATGGAACTGAGGCCCCGTTTCAAAATGAATTTTGCGACCATAAGCAATCGGGCCTTTATGTTGATGTTGTCTCTGGTGAGCCTTTATTTGCCTCTCATGATAAATTTGACTCTGGCACGGGGTGGCCAAGTTTTACCAAGCCAATTGCTGATAATGTGGTTGAGAAATTTGATGACAGCCATGGCATGCGGCGCACAGAGGTGCGCTCAAAGCATGGTGATAGCCATCTGGGTCATGTGTTCCCTGATGGGCCGGTTGAGACAACAGGGCTTCGCTATTGCATTAATTCGGCTGCGCTAAAATTTATTCCTGTGACAGAGTTAGAAGCCCAAGGTTATGGGGCCTATCTACACTTGTTTGAAGAGGGGCCAAATTCATGAGCGCGCAAGAAACAGCCCTGCTTGCTGGCGGGTGTTTTTGGGGCATGCAGGATCTTATTCGTAAACAAGCTGGTGTGCTTTCAACCAGAGTTGGTTACACCGGTGGCGATTTAGAGAATGCAACTTATGATGATGTGAAAACGGGAACGAGCGGCCATGCTGAGGCTATAGAGGTTGTCTTTGACCCGGATCAATTAAGCTATCGTGAGTTGCTTGCTGTTTTTTTTCAGATCCATGATCCAACCACGCTTAACCGCCAAGGTAATGATCGGGGAACGCAATATCGCTCTGCCATCTTTTATACGAGCCCAGAGCAACAGCAAACGGCCATAGAGACAATTGAAGATGTAGACCACTCAGGGCTTTGGCCCGGAAAAGTTGTCACGCAGGTGGTCTCTGCTGGCGCTTTTTGGCAGGCTGAGGATGTGCATCAAGATTATCTAGAACGTCATCCTTATGGCTATACATGCCATTTTCCGAGGGCTGATTGGACATTACCCTCTAGAGATAGCTGAAACCTCTTTTAGAGCAAAAGATACGCAAAAATAGTCATCTTGATACACCAATCTTGTTTGGTTTGGCCTGAAAGGGACCAGCAGGGATGGTTTTGTAAAGATATTGTTCATCAAGGCCATCGCGCTTGATCAAGAAAACATGATCTTTAACATTACACCTTGATTCAGTCACTTACTTGTACGCCCACAAGCTCAGATGGGACACCCGCGCCGCCAACAGGCACAACTACATATTGTTTGCCCCCAGCTTTATAAGTAGAAATGCCCCCAAAAGCACCTGAAACTGGTAATTTGACCTCAGCGAGGATTTTGCCGTTTTTTGGGTCATATGCATATAGATTATTATCTGTTTGATCCTTTTCAGGTTTTGTTTGGCCAATCAATGCGTTATTGCGTGTATTCGTACCAATGATGTCAACGTCACCATTTGGTGCAAGGAAGATGATATCATCAGTGATTGCAATAAAGCTTTGGTGAGGCATGCCAACAGCTTTTAAACCAGCCTGTTTAATTGCTGGGTGGTTGATAGGCCCGCGGCCAGCTGGCACACGCCATAGGTATTCACCTGTGTTCATGTCCAACGCATTCAAGGTTGAATATGGTGGTTTAAACAGAGGCAAGCCATCTGGGCCAGCAACCCCATGCCAAGTGCCTGTGTATTTAAAGGGAGACCTGGATTTATCGTCGGTTAGCTTTTTAGCTTTAATACCAAATGGCATGGTGAATTCTGGCACATAAGCAATTCCGGTTTTAGGATTGTGAGCAACACCAGCCCAGCTCACGCCGCCCAATACACCAGGAACCATCATTGTACCAGCACCTTTATCACATGGCGGCGTGAACAAAGGACCCGTGCAATAGCGATCAAAGATCTTCTTAGCTTCTTTTTTTAATTCAGGTGTGAAATCAACCAAGTTTTTCTCAAATGCACCTTGCAAAGAATAAGGCTTTGGCTTTGTTGGTATCGGTTGAGTTTTTGCGTAATACTCACCTGGTATATTGCCTTTTGGAACAGCTTTTTCTTCTATTGGCCAAATTGGCTTACCAGTTAAACGGTCAAATGCGTAAGCATAGCCTTGCTTTGTAAACTGAACAGCAGCTTTAATTTTTTTGCCATTTACTTTTACATCCATCAAGTTTGGACCAGTTGCTAGGTCATAATCCAATAGGTCGTGGCGCACAAACTGAAAATGCCATTTTTTACGACCTGATTTGGCATCGATCGCAACAAGAGATTGTGAATATAGGTTGTCGCCATGACGCTCGATACCGGAAAAATCATTTGTTGGTGAGCTAAAGGATGCATAAACAATGCCTAGCTCATCATCGCATGTTGCACGAGACCACATGTTAGAGCCACCGATCCACTCATTAGATTTGTTACCCCATGTACCAGCTGATTCATCATTTGAAAGCGGTGGGTTATGGAAAATCCAATTGCGTTTCCCAGTTTCGACATTGATACCGACGATGTCTCCTGGAGGATGATTCTTGAACGGAATGGCGCCGGTTGCAAATGAGTCGAACACGCCAAGACTTGGAATGATCTTGCCACCACATACAACAGGAGGGCTATCAGTCATGATTAGGTCACGTGCAACAGCTCTGCGCGTGCCGTTAT
>JANQQH010000360.1 GCA_028285025.1 Hyphomicrobiaceae bacterium
TGTCGGTGCTGATGGCCCGACCCATGCGGGCAGTTTTGATATTGCTTATCTTGCCAACCTGCCTGGCTTTACCGTTATGGCGGCAAGTGATGAAGCTGAGCTCATGCATATGGTGGCAACGGCTGCTGATTATAATGAAGGCCCGATCAGTTTCCGCTATCCGCGCGGTGAAGGGGTTGGCATGGACATGCCTGAGAGGGGTGAAATTTTGCCCATTGGCAAAGGACGCCTGATCCAAGAAGGCTCTTCTGTTGCCCTGTTAAGCTTTGGCACCCGGTTAGAGGAAAGCCGCAAAGCCGCAGACATGCTCAGCTCTTTAGGGCTGACAACAACCATTGCGGATGCCCGCTTTGCCAAACCGCTAGATCATGAGTTGATCACCCAATTGGCCAAACATCATGAAATCCTCATCACTCTTGAAGAGGGTGCCGTGGGTGGCTTTGGCAGTCATGTGTCTCATTTTTTGAGCGAACAAGGCCTGCTTGATCACGGCTTAAAGTTCCGCTCCTTAACCTTGCCAGATCGTTTTATTGATCATAACAAACCCCACACTCAATATGACCTGGCAGAACTGAACGCGCCGCATATTGTGAAATCTGTGATGAATGCCTTGGGTAAAGAGTTTCAGGTGGGCCAGGATTTGGCTTAAAAATAATTTAAAAAATGGGCTATTCTAATATTCATAATTTAGATTATCTGGCGTGGGCTCAAAATAAAATATTACCCTTGCAGCAAATTCAATAAACTAATTCTTGCTTGCTCTATTAAAATTTTAAACCGTCTTTCAAATAACCTGCATGCCCTAAGCAAAGAACCTTCACGGTTACTATTCTGTAAGACTACCAGGATAATTTACCTTCCTCTTGACTCCCCTATAAAATATCGATATTTCGAGATATATGGATAAAATAACAGCTATAGATGCCTTTGCCGCCCTTGCCCAACCCACAAGGCTCGATGTCTTTCGTTTGCTGATAAAAGCAGGGCATGAAGGGTGCACGGCTGGACAGATTAGTGAGAGGCTCAACATTCGCCAGAACACTATGTCCACCAACTTAAAGATACTGGCCCGCACCAACCTGGTCACCAACCAACGCGAGGGCCGCTCCATTCGTTATTTTGCAAATTACCAGGGCATCCGCGAACTCATTTGTTTTTTGATGGAGGATTGTTGCGATGGCAACCGGGAAATTTGCCAGCCTATTCTTGATGAAATTATCTGCACCCCATAAACACAAGAAATAAAGATCACGCCATGTCAGACCAGCCTTACTCACGCGCTCAAAAATACTTTGCTGAATTTATTGGCACTGCCTTTCTGCTTGCCACTGTTGTTGGCTCTGGCATTATGGGAGAGGCTCTGGCAGGGGGTAATGTTGCTATTGCCTTGCTTGGCAACACCATTCCCACTGGCGCGATCCTGGTTGTGCTAATCACCATGCTGGGGCCTATTTCTGGAGCCCATTTTAACCCGGCTGTCACACTGGTATTTGCGCTGCGTAAAGAAATTTGCGTTTCTGACAGTGTGATCTACATCCTCTTACAAATTGCCGGCGGCCTCATCGGCGTTTGGATTGCTCATATTATGTTTGATCTTGATGTCTTGCAATTTTCAAGCAAAGCGCGCACTGGCTCTGCCCAATGGAGCGCAGAAATTGTCGCCACGTTTGGCTTGGTCTTTACCATTCTGGCGACTTTAAAATCCTCTCCCAAAGCTGTGCCTATGGCTGTTGGCTTGTATATTACCGCCGCTTATTGGTTCACCGCTTCTACTTCATTTGCCAACCCGGCGGTTACCATAGCCAGAGGGTTTTCTAACAGCTTTGCTGGCATTCAGCTTGACCATGTTTTGGGATTTATTGTGGCGCAAATTATTGGGGCCTTGTTAGCTGCTTGCACTTGCCATTTTTTGTTAAATGCCGCGCCCGACGATACGACCCTATAAAATTAGAGTATGATTTGTTTATTAATCCGCGTGATCACCCCAGAAACAATGAGAAATCAATTCTGCCGCGGATGAAAGTGACAAAAAATATCTTCAGCCCTATTGCATGCTCATTGTTTTTATGTAAAAAATTCATAATATGAAAAAATAACATAAAAATAGTAAATTTTGCATATTTATTTAGGGGTGACTAACTGATGTTCTCTTTGATCAAAACCACCTGCATCAGCATCTTGGTATATTTATCTCTGTTCACGCTTGTTGCTGCAGAGACGAAAAAGGAAATCATCCTTCAATCGACCACCTCAACACAAAACTCTGGCCTGCTGGATGCTATCTTGCCTATTTTTGAAAAAGACTCTGGCATAAAAGTCCATGTTGTCTCTGTTGGTACTGGCCAGGCGCTGAAAAATGCACGCAATGGCGATGGCGATGTGTTGTTGGTTCATGCCAAAGAGGCGGAAGAAAAATTTGTGAAAACGGGCTATGGGGTGGAGCGCTTTGATGTGATGTTCAATGATTTTGTCATCCTTGGCCCTAAAAACGATCCGGCTAAGATTAAAGGCGACAAAGACGTAACCATAGCCTTGAAAAAAATTGCTGCCAGCAAGTCTGTTTTCATATCACGCGGCGATGACAGCGGCACCCATAAAAAAGAACTCAAACTGTGGAAAGCGGCTGACCTTAGCCCGGGCAAAGACCAATCCTGGTATCGCGAAAGCGGCTCAGGCATGGGCGCAACTTTGAATATTGCTGTTGGTATGGGTGGTTATGTTATGTCTGACCGCGCCACTTGGACAGCGTTTAAAAATAAAAGCGATTTAGGAATTAAAGTTGAAGGGGATAAACGCTTGTTCAACCAATATGGCGTAATCCTGGTTAATCCTGCCAAACACAAAAACGTCAAGGCCAAGTGGGGGCAAGCGTTTATTGATTGGCTAATTGGACCTCAAGGGCAAGCGACGATCAATCGCTTTAAAGTGAATGGTAAGCAGTTGTTTTTTCCCAATGCTAACTAAGATAGAAGAAAGGCAAGTTAGTGAGAGTTTAATAATTCTGCATCTGTTCAAGGCTATTTTTAATGATCTTAAATAGCAAGCTGACAAAGCCTCATGTGGGTGCCCAAATTTTATACATCACGAATAAAATTTCATCAGAAGCGAACCTTCATAAAACTCCATTGCCTGAATAAATATATATATTTATCAATAACTTATAGTTAAAACATAGTCATTTTAAGCATTGGCACAAACCTTGATATTCACAAGGTTTAGAAGTGTCTGTCTTGCCTTTCATGGATTTAAAATGGGCTGATCTTCTAAGCGTCAGCGATTTTTTAATTGGCTCATGAACATAGGAAATAGACATGGAAAAAGGTCACATACTTAAGGACCTGATGGCATTTGCATATTGCGTTAAAGGCAAGTCTTTGACCCATTTATTTTGCCTAGCCACTAAAACAAAATTTCTGTCGCAAGATGAAAAAAAGACGGCTCATGCACCTTGTTGTATAGGCATGACTTTACTTGGCCTTTAATCGTGGTTGGCAGGTCTTATGACAAATCAAAGCCCTTACTCTTATGACCAACCTGTAAACACGACTTGCCCCTATTGCGGGGTTGGTTGCGGTGTGCTGGCGACGTGCACAAAAAAAGACGGTGTTCAGATTAGCGGCGACCCTCACCACCCTGCTAACCAGGGGCGCTTATGTTCCAAAGGCACTAATCTTGGGCAGACCCTATGGTTAGATGACAGGTTATTACATCCTCTCATTGATGGAAAAGAGGCCGGCTGGGATGAAGCTCTTGGTAAGATTGCTTCTCAATTTCAGACGATCATTGAACGTGATGGGCCTGATGCGATTGCCATGTATGTTTCCGGTCAATTGTTAACGGAAGACTATTATGTTGCCAATAAGTTTATGAAAGGGGCCCTTGGCACAGCCAATATTGATACAAATTCGAGGCTGTGCATGGCCTCAAGTGTTGCCGGGCACAAACGCGCTTTTGGCACTGATACAGTGCCAACTTGTTATGAAGATATTGAAAGCGCAGACCTGATTGTTTTGGTCGGTTCTAATCTTGCTTGGTGCCACCCAATTCTGTTTCAACGCATTGAGACGTTGCGCGAGGTGCGCCCCTCTTTACAAGTGGTCTGCATAGACCCGCGCAAAACCACCACGGCGCAGGCCAGTGATTATCACATTGCCCTTGCCCCTGGCTCTGATGTCGCTCTGTTTAACGGACTTTTGACGTTTTTAGATGCCAATGATCATTTTGATAATGAATATATCAATCGCCATCTTGATAATGCCGATGCCTGCCTTAAAGCAGCTGCTAGTCTGTCTATCGAGAAGATAGCCGAAATTACCCAACTTTCTGTTAAAGAGTTACTTGCCTTTTATGAGCTGTTTGGTGCGACCCAACGCGTGGTGACGATGTATAGCCAAGGGGTCAATCAATCAAGTGCCGGCACGGACAAAGTCAATGCCATTTTAAACTGCCACCTTTTCACCGGCCGCATTGGCAAGGAAGGGGCCGGGCCTTTGTCATTAACAGGCCAACCTAATGCAATGGGCGGGCGTGAAGTTGGTGGGCTTGCCAATCAACTTGCTTGTCATATGGAGCTGGATAACGCGCAGCACAGGGAAATCGTTGGTTCTTTTTGGGGCTATGAGAGCATTGCTCAAAAACCAGGTCTGAAAGCAGTTGAATTATTTGAAGCTGTTGAGCGCGGGGACATACAAGCCATTTGGATTATGGCGACCAACCCGGTTGACAGCATGCCAGATGCTGACTTTGTCAAAATGGCGCTACAAAAATGCCCGTTGGTGATTGTATCTGATGTCACGAGAGAAACGGACACCGCTCAATTGGCTGATATTCTGCTCCCTTCAGCAGCTTGGGGTGAAAAGTCAGGCACAGTGACAAATTCTGAAAGACGGATTTCGCGCCAAAATGCCTTCCTAAGTTTGCCAGGCCTAGCCAAACCCGATTGGTGGCAGATTACACAGGTTGCCAAACGCATTGGGCATGGTGATAAATTTTCTTATACGTCTGCGCATGATATTTTTGTCGAATATGCTCGGCTTTCTGCCTATCAAAATGAAGGGCAGCGCGACTTTGATATTGGCGGCTTGAGTGACCTTTCTGCTCAAGACTATGATGAGCTCAAACCAACACTATGGCCGTGCAACAAACAAGCTGATGGCACCATAAAGGAGCAAAAAAGATTTTTTACACAAGGGGGATTTTATCGCCCAAATAAAAAGGCCCTGGCGGTGGAAACCCCGTTTCAACCGCCGCGTTCGTCTCCTTCCAGTTCATACCCGTTTTCACTTAACACAGGGCGCATTCGCGACCAGTGGCATACAATGACCCGAACGGCAAAAACGTCTAACTTGCTCAAGCATATTAGTGAGCCTTTTCTTGAGATTAATCCTGAAGACGGCCTTGCCATTAACATCGAAGAGGGCGACATTGTCAAAGTAAAGACCCCAGCCGGGTATGTGTTATTGCGTGCCAAACTCACAAAGAGCGTGGCAAAGGGGCATGTGTTTGCTCCGTTTCACTGGAGTGAGCGTTATGCCTCAAATGCCCGTGTTGACAAATTGGTGGCTGCAAATACAGATCCAGTATCTGGCCAACCTGAGAGCAAAATCACCCCTGTGAACATTACCCTCTTTAGCCCGAATGGATTTGGTTATCTTTTCACTCGTGAACGCCCTGACTCAAATTGGCTGCACAAACATTTTAATAAGCATGAATTTTACTGGGCTGTTTATGCGGTTGAGAACGGTTATGTTATCGAGATAGCTGGCGACGTCTATCAAGATGATGAAATCGGACCGCTTTATGATTTAC
>JANQQH010000388.1 GCA_028285025.1 Hyphomicrobiaceae bacterium
TGGCCCATTGTTGCCAATGGTGAGCTTGTCTCTGCTCTTGATGGCGATTGGGGACCGGTTGAAAGTGAAATCTCCACCAAGATAAATCACCGCGTGAAAGCTAGTGGCAAGGAAGTTTCTGAAGAGGTTGCGCAAGGGGCTATTAAAGATTCTGTGCGCGCTTTGATGCTTATTCGTGCTTATCGTGTAATGGGCCATCTTGCTGCAGATCTAGATCCGCTTGGTCTGGCAGAAAAAACAGCTCATGAAGAATTGCAGCCAGAAAGCTATGGCTTTTCAGAAGATGATATGGATCGTCCGATCTTTCTTGATTATGTGCTCGGCTTAGAGACTGCCACCATGACTGAGATTATGGCAATCTTAAAGCGCACCTATTGTAATGATATTGGTGTTGAATTTATGCATATATCTGATCCTGAGCAAAAGGCCTGGATTCAAGAGCGCATTGAGGCCAAAGAGGAGGTGATTAAGTTCACCCCTGAGGGTAAAAAAGCCATTCTTTATAAGTTAATGGAAACAGAAGGCTTTGAGAAGTTCCTTGATGTTAAATATACCGGCACAAAACGTTTTGGCCTTGATGGCGGCGAAGCCTTAATCCCAGCCCTTGAACAAATCATTAAGCGCGGCGGTAATTTAGGGGTGAAAGACATCATCTTAGGCATGCCGCACCGCGGACGCTTAAATGTGCTGTGTAACGTGATGAGCAAACCGTTTCGTGCCGTGTTTAATGAATTTAAAGGTGGTTCTGCCAATCCTGATGAAGTGGAAGGGTCGGGTGATGTGAAATATCACCTAGGCGCCTCCAGTGACCGTGAGTTTGATGGTAACAATGTCCATCTTTCTCTCACCGCCAACCCCTCACACCTTGAAATTGTTGACCCGGTTGTGTTGGGTAAAGCGCGGGCCAAACAAGATCAGCATAAATGCGTGGATCGTTCTTGTGTCTTGCCGCTTTTGCTGCATGGTGATGCGGCTTTTGCGGGCCAAGGTGTGGTGGCTGAGTGTTTAGGGTTATCAGGTCTGGT
This sequence comes from Hyphomicrobiaceae bacterium, assembly GCA_028285025.1. Classification (GTDB taxonomy): domain Bacteria; phylum Pseudomonadota; class Alphaproteobacteria; order Rhizobiales; family HXMU1428-3; genus HXMU1428-3. The sequence continues at coordinate 1,026 of JANQQH010000388.1, forward strand.
TGGGCACAGAACCGCGGGGTCCATTCATTTCATAGTAAACAATCAAATTGGCTTTACTACATCGCCACATTTTTCTAGGTCTTCGCCGTATCCATCAGATGTAGCGCGTATGGTTGGTGCCCCTATTTTTCATGTGAACGGTGATGACCCTGAAGCGGTGGTGTTTTGCGCAAAAGTGGCGACAGAATTTCGGCAAAAATTTAAAAAGCCTGTCGTCATCGATATGTTCTGTTATCGGCGGTTCGGTCACAATGAGGGTGATGAACCCTCTTTCACGCAGCCGCTGATGTATAAAAAAATTCGCTCTCATCCATCTGTTATTGAGATTTATGCAGATCAATTGATTAAAGAAGGCACCATCACCAAACAAGAGGTTGAAGATATGCGCGCTCAATTGCGCGCTATGTTTGATGAAGAGTTTGAAGCAGGTGATACTTATAAACCCAATAAGGCTGATTGGTTGGATGGGCGTTGGTCTGCGATTGGTTTTGCTGAGGATGATGCTAGGCGCGGAAATACCGGTGTTGCCCTTGATACGCTAAAAGAAGTTGGGCACCAAATCACTCATGTGCCGCAAGATTTCAATGTCCATAAAACCATTGCGAGATTGATCAAAAAACGCCGTAAAATGATTGATGAGGGGCAAGGTATTGATTGGGGCATGGCAGAGCATCTGGCTTTTGGTACATTGGTTAATGAAGGGTTCCCTGTGCGTTTGTCTGGTCAAGATTGTGAGCGTGGGACCTTTTCTCAACGTCATTCAGTGTTAAATGACCAGGTGAATGAGAGCAAATATACCCCGTTAAATAATATTTCTGATAAACAGGCCAAGTATGAAGTGATCAACTCTATGCTTTCTGAAGAAGCTGTGCTTGGTTTTGAATATGGCTACACCCTGGCAGAACCTCAAACCTTGACCATGTGGGAAGCTCAGTTTGGCGATTTTGCCAATGGTGCCCAAGTGGTTATTGATCAGTTTATTTCCTCAGGTGAGCGCAAGTGGTTGCGTATGTCTGGCCTGGTGTTGCTGTTGCCCCATGGTTATGAGGGCCAAGGGCCGGAACACTCATCAGCCCGGCTGGAGCGTTATTTGCAATTGTCAGCAGAGGACAATTGGCAAGTGGCCAATTGCACCACACCGGCCAATTACTTCCATATTCTGCGCCGTCAATTGCACAGAAAGTTCAGAAAACCGCTCATTTTAATGACGCCGAAGTCATTGCTGCGGCACAAGCGAGTTGTCTCTAAGTTGGAAGAATTTGGGCCAGATAGCACCTTTCACCGAGTTCTTTGGGATGATGCGGAACTTGCTTTAAAGGGGAAAGAAAAGCTGGTTGCAGATGATCAAATTAAACGCGTTGTTCTTTGTTCTGGCAAGGTGTATTATGACTTGTATGAAGAGCGTCAAAAACGCGGTATAAAAGATGTTTACTTGATGCGGGTGGAGCAACTCTACCCATTCCCAGCACGCGCGCTTATTCAAGAACTGTCACGCTTTAAAGACGCTGATATTGTCTGGTGTCAGGAAGAGCCTAAAAATATGGGCGCCTGGAGCTTTATTGAAAGCAATCTTGAATGGGTGCTTGATCATGCCAATATGAAAACCAAGCGTCCTTCTTATGTTGGCCGGCCAGCTAGCGCGTCGACGGCTACTGGTTTGATGAGTAAGCATTTGGCTGAATTAAATGCCTTTTTGGATGAGGCACTAACCGTTTAAATGATTTTAAATTTGAAAATTGCGAGGGCAAGATCATGTCAACAGAAATCCGGGTTCCAACCTTAGGTGAGAGTGTCACAGAAGCAACCGTGGGGCAGTGGTACAAAAAGCCAGGTGAGGCTGTTAGTGTTGATGAGCCTGTTGTTGAGCTAGAGACAGATAAAGTTACAGTTGAAGTGCCAGCGCCTGTTGCGGGTGTTATTGCTGATATTTCTGTTGAAGAAGGTGATACTGTTGAAGTCGGCGCGCTTTTGGGGGCCATTTCTGGTGATGGTGCTGCCGCAGTGGCTGCACCTGAGGAAAGTGGTGAGCCTGAAGAGGCGGTAAACCAAGAGACCCCTGCTGTTGCTAATGACGACATGCCGCCTAGCCCTTCAGCTGCCAAAATGGCTAAGGAGAATGGTGTTGACACTGGCGCCATAAATGGCAGTGGTAAACGTGGCCAGGTGTTAAAAGAAGATGTTATGGCCGCGATTGAGCAAACGGCAAAAGCGCCTGGCCCAGCAGCGCCAGCTGCCAAGCGGGCGCCTTCTCCTCAAAGTGATGCGGACCGTGAAGAGCGGGTGCGGATGACAAAGTTGCGCCAGACCATCGCGCGCCGGTTGAAAGATGCGCAAGCCACTGCTGCCATGCTCACCACCTTTAATGATGTGGATATGAGCGCGGTGATGCAATTGCGCAAAGACTATAAGGACCTGTTTGAGAAAAAGCACGGCATTAAGCTTGGCTTTATGGGACTGTTTGTAAAGGCTTGCATTCAAGCTTTAAAAGATGTGCCAGAGGTGAATGCGGAAATTGATGGCACGGATGTGATTTACAAAAATTACTATCACATCGGTGTGGCTGTGGGCACGCAAAAGGGACTTGTTGTTCCTGTTGTTCGCGATGCAGACGAAATGAGCATTGCTGGTGTTGAGCAGGCCATTGCTGATTTTGGAACAAGGGCGCGAGATGGCAACCTTGGTATTGATGAAATGCAAGGGGGCACTTTCACCATTTCCAATGGGGGTGTGTATGGGTCTTTAATGTCCACTCCAATTTTAAATGCGCCGCAATCGGGCATTTTAGGGATGCACAGAATAGAACAACGTCCTGTTGTGGTGAATGGCGAAGTGGTTGTGCGCCCAATGATGTATTTAGCACTGTCATATGACCACAGAATAGTTGATGGCAAGGGCGCTGTTACCTTCCTTGTTCGGGTTAAAGAGGCGTTGGAAGACCCGCAACGCTTGGTATTGGATCTTTAGAAGCTTTATATGATTTTTTTGTTAGGTGGTAGCGAGAGACGTAATGCTCAAAGAAATTTTTAGATCATCTCTTTAAAACTGTATTATGAAGGCATATGTTTAAAAGCATATATGCAAAGGTTTTTTTATTAGAGACTCTAAAAGGGGAAAAGGTCATGAGTGAGAGTAACACATCGCAAAACACGGAGACAAAAAATGATTCTGTGCGTGATGATGGTCGCCCGACTTTCCTATTCTGGCTTGTTAGCTTGTTTGCGGTGCTTTGGGGGATGTTTGGTATTGTTGATTGTTATATGATCAGTTCACAAAATGCCAATTATCTGGCCCAACTGCCTTTAAAGTTTAAAGAACTTGTTAGTGGCTTTCCTTTATGGCGTGAGATTTTATGGTTCATTTCCATTGGCGGTGCGCTTATTGGAGGTTTGCTGATGTTGGTGCGTTCTGCTTGGGCTGTGCCGTTTTTATGGGCTGTGCCTTTGTCGATGATTATTGGGTTTGTTGGTTATGACTTGATGCTCGCTAATGGTGTGGAAGCTTATGGAACTTATGGGCTGATTGCGTCTACGATTATGATTATTATTTCTCTTATCCTGGCACTTTATGCTGCTGGCTGTGATGAGGATGAAATTTTAAACTAGGTCAGTGCTTATCAACGTGAACGAAAGTAGCCCTCGTGAAACTAGACAAAAAGGGCTAATGGACAGGCTAGACAAAGGCCATAAGGGGTGAAAATATGTCCGATCAAGAATTTGACTTAACAGTCATTGGCTCAGGCCCAGGTGGGTATGTTTGTGCCATTCGAGCCGCACAACTGGGCTTAAAAGTTGCAATTGTTGAAAAACGCAAAACCCATGGCGGTACGTGCTTAAATGTTGGGTGTATTCCTTCCAAAGCGCTTCTTCATGCTTCTGAACTGTTTGATGAAGCCAATCATGGTATGAGTGCATTAGGCATCAAAGTTTCGCCTCAGCTTGATTTAAAGCAGATGATGAAACACAAAAGCAAAACCGTTGATAGCAATGTTAGCGGTATTGAGTTCTTGTTTAAGAAAAACAAGATCGCCGCTTTTCATGGCACTGGTAAAATTAGCAAAAGAGGCCAAGTTGATGTAACCGATGATAAGGGGAAAACCACGACGATTGCCAGTAAGAATATTTGTATCGCTACAGGCTCAGACGTGGCGCAAATTCCTGGTATTGAAATTGATGAAAAACGCATTGTATCTTCAACAGGGGCTTTGTCGCTTTCCAAAGTGCCAGAAAAAATGGTTGTTGTTGGCGCTGGAGTGATCGGTTTAGAATTGGGGTCTGTTTGGCGCCGTTTGGGTAGCAAGGTCACTGTGGTTGAATTTTTGGACCGCATTTTGCCTGGCATGGATAAGGAAGTGGCCAGCCAATTTGAAAAGATTTTGAAAAAGCAGGGTATTGACTTCAAGTTAGGTTCAAAAGTTACTGGCGTTGAGAAAAGCAATGGGGCCACACAGGTTACCATTGAACCAACGGCAGGTGGCGGTGCTGAAACCATTGAAACGGATGTGGTTCTTGTTGCCATTGGGCGCACGCCTTTCACCGAAGGATTAGGGCTGGAGGATCTTGGTGTTGCCAAGGACAATCGCGGCCGGGTGAGTGTGAATGAGACGTTTGAAACCTCTGTGCCGGGTATATTTGCAATTGGTGATGTGATTGATGGTCCTATGCTGGCTCACAAAGCCGAAGAAGAAGGGGTCGCACTAGCTGAAATGTTGGCCGGGCAAGCTGGCCATGTCAATTATGATATCATCCCGTCTGTGGTGTACACTTATCCTGAAGTGGCCAGTGTTGGTAAATCTGAAGATGAGCTAAAAGAAGCGGGCATAGACTATAAGAGCGGTAAATTTCCCTTTATGGCAAATGGTCGTGCCAAAGCAAATCGTCAAACAGATGGGTTTGTGAAAGTTCTGGCAGATGCACAAACAGACCGGGTGTTAGGGGTCCATATTGTTGGTCCGATGGCTGGTGAGATGATTGGCGAGGCGGCTGTGTTAATGGAATTTGGCGGATCAGCGGAAGATTTAGCACGCACGTGTCATGCTCATCCAACGCTGACCGAGGCGATTAAAGAAGCTGCTTTAGCTGCTGACAAACGTGCCATTCATATTTGAAGATAAGTAAAAACACTTCTTTTCTTTTTTAACCTGTTTCTTGTTAAGAGCCAAGGGATGTCCCTTTTGGTTATATGGCGTTCCGTTTTTCTTGTGTATTAGCATGCCCACCAGCATCCGCTTTTTTTAGCTGCGCTTTAGTATGCCCACCAGCATCCGCGCTGTCCCAAAACCTGTGTTCACCTGAGTGAAACGCTCTTTTTTCCTGAAGCGTTTCATTTGCCCCAAAACCTGTGTTCACCTGAGTGAAACGCTCTTTTTTCCTGAAGCGTTTCATTTGCCCCACAACCGGTGTCCACTTTTGGGTGAAACGCTCTTTT
>JANQQH010000424.1 GCA_028285025.1 Hyphomicrobiaceae bacterium
AAAACAAAAGTAAGAACAAATTTTGGATCATTTTTTAACTTGTTAGTGAGAAAAAATAAAAAAACAATTCATATTCACACACACATAAGGAAAATCTTCATCTTTTCCGGTTCCAATGGAGCCAAACTTTTTTAACCAGAAGGCCATTAAGATGTACAAAGTTCAGCCATTTTCTTATTTCAAGTCTCTAAAAAAATCATATATCACATCTGTGTGTGCCATTTTTTTATTAAACACAACAGGTCTGAAAGCAAATGAACCGGAAATAATAACCCAATCAAAGTCATCACAACCAATACACGTAACGCTTAATCAAATCACTTTGGTCAAATTGAAAGATAAAATTTCTGATGCCCTTGTTGGCAACCCAGCCATTGCTGATATCACAATTCAAACAGGCCAGTCATTTATCATAACCGGAAAATCATACGGACGCACAAACATCATTTTATTGAACAGCAAAGGTGAAACGATTTTTAACAAATCAATCACCGTTGACGATCAAAATGAAAACGTCGTACGAATCCAACGCGGCATGGCACGCGTCAGTTACACATGTACGCCAAATTGCCAACCAACCCCAACGTTGGGTGATGATCCCTCACACGCAAAATCACTTTCAGAGAATATAAAAGATAAAATGAAAAACATTAACCAAGCAATTTCATCATCTGCCGACGAATAAAAAATTTCACAAAAAATAAGGGCAATATCTTAACGATACTGCCCTTTAAAATTTAAATTTACGAAATTAGAAAAAAATAATAAAAGCAAAATAAAACAATTACTTCTTAAGCAATAGTTTTTGCAAGCCAGAAGCAATTTTTTCAAACGCATCTTCCAAAGCATCGTTTGAGGGAGAATTAAAATACATATCAGGTTGTGTAGCACAACTGCGCATTAAATCCTGCGTATTAGTATCATTTAATTGAAATGTAATCGAATAGATTAAGATGCCTCTGCTTCTAGCGTTAGCACAAGCTATTGGTAGTTTCTCATCTAACTTGTCAGCCAAACGCGTTTGAGTTCCAAGATTGCCAAAAGCCGGCGCACCATAAGCACTGAAATAATTACCCGTTTTGTCAGAATTATAATTTCCAACATCATTTTCCCCATCCGTTAAAACAACAATCACTTTAACAACGTCTGGTGAATAATCCGCCCCTTGTGAAAAAGGTGATGCAGAAGATAAAACGCGCCACCCCCACATAAATCCAGTTGTGATATTGGTACCCCCATTTGCCACCATATCTTCAAGAGCAGAATTGATAGCATCTTGGTCATTCGTCAACGGTGTAATGGCTTCTGTAGGACAAAGAAGGTGTAGATTTTTTTGAAGCTGATTTCTAACCTGCGAATCGGATGGAATTTGCGACGATTTGGTTACAATTTCTTTCCAAGCGGTATGTGTCGTATGCACATGAAAAGGAAACAATGAATCAGGCTCACTTGCATCAGCAGGCACATCCCAAAGATCATAGCCCACAGTATCACCTTCATCATTCGTCGTCGTACCAACGCGAGTACGCACACACCCATTCCAATCAAAATCAAAATGGTCAAAAGCTTCTTTAGCTGTCATCCCACGATACTGATTCTCCGTGCTAGAAGCTCCGTCTTTCCATTCCCAATATTTAAAGTCTGAACCAAAAGCTTGTTGAGAGGCTTCAGACAGGCCATCACCATCCATCCAATCAGCATCAATGTGTTCATCAGCCCCAACATTAACCGTCCCTGTAAAGGGCACCAAACTAAATTTGACAAAGGCGCTACTGCCTGCAGGTTCATATAAAGTATCAACTAATTTTTTTGCTGCCGTTTCCAAGGAAGTCAGTTTAGACCCTTCCATTGATCCTGAATTATCAAGCACCAAAGCAACTTCAACATTCACAATCGACCGACCGGCAACAGCATTTGCTCCTACATCAACAAACTCAAATCCAGCCAACTTCATCAAGTAAGTTTCAACACTAGCTGTTGAAGAAGCCGTTATTTCATTGGTAGTTTCATCTAAATCGAAATTAAGTTGTGGGTCATAATTTGCTTTAGTCGAATCAGATAGATTCGCCTTGAAATAGCGCTCTGCAACCACCTTCATTTCTGCTTCATTTGCGTTAGCCATAGAACCGGCCGCTAGAATAGAAGCATCAATAGCCCTGCTAATTTCTTTTTTAACCAAATAAGCACGCGCATAATCTATGGCCAAACCAGAAGCTAATAACAAAACAATAAACATTGGCCCGTAAACTATAGCCACTGCACCGCTGTTATCTTTTCTAAATCTTTTTAGTAAAACATAAATGTTTAAGATTTTGGTCTTCATTTACCTTCACCCGCACCTGATAATTAAAGTCAATATCAATTCATCATAAGCATAATGACGAACCTAGCATGACAAAAATTGATAAATATTTCGCAACAAAAAACAGTTTTTATTGAATTAAATTCAACAGACAAAAGTAATATTTCATTAACCAAAAAACCTACAGTTAATAAGTGTTAAAAGATTTTTAGTTTCTCTTGGTTTATAATTTTGAGAAAATACCAAAAGCTAAAGACATGTAATTTTTTAAGTAAGTGAATGTTAGAAGTTTAAAGGCGTAAGGAAACCATGAAACAAGTAACAAATTTCCTAACAAATAAATTTCTGCGGTTCACCAAACTTTCTAAATTATTCAAAGAAAATGAAGATGGCACAGTAGCTGTTGAATTTGGCTTCATTGGCTTGCCCTTCTTTCTGCTTGTGTTTGGAATATTAGAAGTTGCCATGGTCTTTTATGCCGAAATCAACTTAAACCACGCAACAAATGAAACCGCCCGCAAAATCCGCACGCTGCAAAGCGACATAAAAACTTCCAGTGACTTTGTTCAAGATGTATGCAACACAATTGTCTTTTTCCCCGACTGCATGAGCAAGATAAGAATAGAAGTCAGAGTTCACGATGATTTTGAGGCAATTGATAAAACGAACCCCTTTAAAGACGATGGTGACTTACAAGACAGCTTCATTTTTAACCTAGGCGGACCTGGCAGCGTTATAACAGTCAGAACATTTGCTGAATGGGACCTATTTGCAAAACTACCCGACTTTGGTCTCTCTAATATGTCAAACGGCAATCGTTTAATCGAGGGCTTTGCAGCTTTTAGAAATGAACCATTAGGAATTTCTTCAGCAACCCCTTCCGGAACTTAAAAGTGAAATAGCATGTTAAGAGAGCTAAGAAAAATCAACTTATACTGGCAAAGTCGGTGCCGTCGCTTTTTAAAAAACAAAGACGGCACAGCTGCAATCGAGTTTGCTTTTCTAGCCCCTATCTTGATTGCAACATATTTTGCAACGGTAGAAATATCTCGAGCTTATCTTATTAAAAATAAAGTAGAAGCCGTTAGTGAAACAGTAGCTGACCTCGTCGCACAAGGCACAACAATTACAAAATCTCAATTAGATGACATATTTACGCTAAGTACTTCGATGTTAAAAACTGAAGAAGAAGCAAAATTTAACATTGTTGTCACAGCGGTCAGAACGCTCCCACACCCAACTACCGGCGACCCAGAAACCAAGGTCACATGGAGTGAAAGTAAAACTGGCAATAATAAAAGGTCAGAAGACGATGACTATAACGATTTGCCCGATGGAATGGCCCAAAATTACGAAACCCTTATCGTGACTGAACTATACTATGATCACACTGCAATTTTTGAATATATAATCAAAGGAACAAAAAAATTCGACCGCCGCTTTATCACCAAGCCACGCTACTCGCTAGATATACCTTGTGACGATTGCTAATTCACGCAACTTAGCGCTCTAGCTGCAAACTAACAGCCTGACCACCGCGTTCAAAGGAAAACCCAAACCAACCATCTTGCGGCCACATGCGTTCAGCCAAATCGCTCCATAAATCAGCCGTGCTCACAACATCAAAAAAAGCGCCAAAGGGCGGCGTGAGATAAAACATCCCCACCGTTGCTAGCAGCATTAAAAACGACGCGCTCCAATTGCGATATTCAATCAATTTGAGCGCTGTGCCAAATGACCGCTTAACCCGATTACCACTAAAATCCACGCTATAAATCTCATCCAACGACAAATGCACAATATAACCAAACAACATAAAGAAACCAGACAACCAACAAATCCGTGGATCAGAATTCAAACCATGATAAAAAATCGCCGCGGTCGCCATTAAAAAAAACACACCAGCCAACACGGAATGAAACACCCCGCGGTGCACAGCAAAATTATGAAACAACAAATGCCCGAAATAGCGCACTAAAAAAAACGTACCAATCCAAATCAACCAAAGTTCAGCGATTGAATAGTGAGACACCACACAAAACAACACCACAAACGATAAAAACAGCCCTAAAGCGAAAAAGATAATGCGCGATGACCGGCTGTCTTTTAAATCATTTACAAGATTACTGCAGAAGAAATGTATGAGATTTATAT
>JANQQH010000433.1 GCA_028285025.1 Hyphomicrobiaceae bacterium
CAACCGGTCAAAATAAGGCACCGCTTGCACATAAGTTTTTTGCTCAATCAGTTTTTCTGTGCCCCGATGCAACAAACCAATGTGCGGGTCAACTCGCTCCACCACTTCGCCATCAAGTTCCAGCACGAGCCGCAACACACCGTGCGCAGCTGGGTGCTGCGGACCAAAGTTAATGCTAAAATTTCTTAAACTGGTTTCTCCCATTGCTCACTACCCTTTGTCCTCAACAGAGCCAACCTCAGCATCATCTTGATCTTGAGCTTTTTCATCTCCTGGTAAGATATAGTCAGTGCCCTCCCACGGACTTTGGAAATCAAAGCTTCTCATTTCCTGGACAAGTTTTACAGGCTCATAAACAACACGCTTTTGCGTTTCATCAAAGCGCACCTCAACATAGCCAGTGGTAGGAAAATCTTTGCGCAACGGATAACCTTGAAACCCATAATCAGTCAACAAACGACGCAAATCCGGGTGCCCATCAAACAATATGCCATACATGTCATAAGCTTCACGTTCAAACCAGTGTGCCCCCTCAAATAAGCCTACAATGCTAGGCACAGGTGTATCCTCGTCAACTTCCAGCTTCACCCGAATGCGCATATTTCCGTTCACGCTTAAAAAATGATAGACCACATCAAAACGCTTGTCTCGTTCTGGATAATCAACACCGCAAATATCAATGATACATGTGAATTTTAGTTGTGCGTCATCACGCAACAGTCTAATAACGCTCAAAACATCTTTTGGAGCAATGGAAAGAGTCAATTCCCCATGGTCAACTGATGAGGACAAAACCATATCAGGCACCTTGGCCTCAATATAGTCTTTGACTTCCTCTAATCCACTTTGCAATCCTGTCTCCATTTATACAGCGTAACCTTTTGGTTTCATGCTTAAAACTTAAGTACTAGCGCTCAATTGTCCCAGTTCGCCGAATTTTTTTTTGCAGCAACAAAATGCCATAAACCAGCGCTTCAGCTGTTGGCGGACATCCAGGTACATAAACATCCACAGGCAACACACGGTCACAACCGCGCACCACAGAATAAGAATAGTGATAATAACCGCCCCCATTAGCACAACTGCCCATGGAAATGACATAGCGTGGCTCTGGCATTTGGTCATAAACCTTACGAATCGCTGGCGCCATTTTATTGGTCAGGGTCCCTGCCACAATGATCACATCAGATTGGCGCGGACTTGCGCGCGGAGCAAAGCCAAATCGCTCCACATCAAAGCGTGGCATCGACGCTTGCATCATCTCAACCGCGCAACAGGCCAACCCAAAGGTCATCCACATAAGCGAACCAGTGCGTGCCCATTGAATTAAATCATCATAGGCAGCAACGACAAATCCTTTGTCCGTAAGCCCAGAAGAAAGCTCATTAAAATAAGGGTCATCTAACCGCTCAACATCAGCGCGTGCACCCATATCTGTGTGTGCGGCCATGTTAGCGCTCATAGCTGCATTATTGTAAAAGGGTGGCTTTGTTATCAATCCCATTCCAGCGCTCCCTTTTTCCATGCATAAATCAACCCGATGGTGAGTTCGGCTAAAAACACCATCATGGCCCAAAACCCAACATCACCTATTTCCTTAAAGGTCAAGGCCCAGGGAAACAAAAAGATGACTTCCAAATCGAAAATAATAAACAGCATAGCCACCAGGTAAAAGCGCACATCAAATTTCATGCGCGCATCATCAAATGGCTCAAAACCGCATTCATAAGGGGAAAGTTTTTCTTTATCAGGCTGCTTATAAGCCAACATAAAAGGCGCCAACATCAAGGCCAAGGCAATGACCCCAGCAATGGCAATAAAAATAGCTATTGGCAAATAGTGCACAGCTACATCTTGCATATATTGCTTCCTTAAAAACTGTGTTGCAACAGACCTTATTTCAAGGACTTAGAAATTATTAAAATGTCGTTCTTCATTTTTCACTGTATCAGATGATTACAAGCTGACATTTATCAAAATGTACAATCATTTTTGCCATAACCGACGAAATATACGCTATAATATATCAGATAATCAGATGGAATCTGCATTGATCTTCGAAAGGAAGATCTCATGAATCGTGTTTAAAACAATCGCTTTAATGACTTAAATACACCCTTAAAGCTTCTTTTTTCAGGCAACTATGCAAAACTTAGCCCCAGACAACAAGTGACGAAACAATGCTAAGACAGTTTATCCCCTAAACATTATGTTGCTATAACAAGAAGTTAGCTGAATCATTCTTTTACAAGCTATAAATCAGCAATATCAATGCTTCGCTTTCATCTTTATCTTTCAACCTTAAGAATTTGATTTTTGATAAAGAATCAAAATAACAAAATGACAAAGCACCATCTTTATTGATGTCGATTAGGAGCATCCAGCTTGTTTTTCTTAAGTTTCGTCTCAAGCAAATTAACGCACGGCTCTGCGGCATAGTTGCATAAAACAAAGACACCAATTCTGCCTTGTAAATCATTACCAAAACCAATCCGGCTGCAATGAGACTTTTGGTTCCGCGCCAACGCCCAATTGCTGTAAACACTGCCAAAACGTTTTTTGACTTTGCTCTGCCATTTCAACGCCGCCTGCTCCTTGGCAGTTGCTAGCCATTCATCAGAAAAATAGGTATGCCTGTGTTTGATTTTTATCTTGCTGAGGCAATGTTTCGGTTCAGAAGCAGCGCTTGCTGGCAAGCTTGAAAACCCGAATTGGCAGCTCATGGTTAGAATCAAGAGCTTTACAAATCCTCGGCTGATCTGGATGATAAGTCTCATGCCGTGAATGATGCAAACATCATCAAAACCTGTCAATTGATATTGAGACCAATTTTACGATCGTTCAATGGCTTCATAAGGAAAAATTATAATGAGATGGGGAGAATGGAGCTTATATGCTCTGGCGATATAAACGGAAATAATGCTCTATGCATGAGGCATTGGCGCCATGTTTTTTTATTGGAATGGTTGTTATCAGAAGAAAAGCGAGGGGTAAGTCTATACCTAACACAGCCCCATAGGCGAGAAATACTTGTGAGAAAAACACACTAGTGTGTGGCGGGAGTGACGGGACTCGAACCCGCGGC
>JANQQH010000454.1 GCA_028285025.1 Hyphomicrobiaceae bacterium
CGTTGGGAAAGGTCAGTGGTTGATGAATGCCGCTCAATGCTGGTGCCCATGCCATAGCGGTTGTTCTCAATCACATAAACAACCGGCAGATCCCACAATTTGGCCATGTTGAAAGCTTCATAAACCTGACCTTGATTGGCCGCGCCATCCCCAAAATAAGCAAACGCAACATTGTCATTATCGCGATATTTATTGGCAAAAGCCAACCCTGTGCCTAAAGGCACTTGTGCCCCAACAATACCATGGCCGCCATAAAAATTCTTTTCCACTGAAAACATATGCATAGAGCCACCCTTACCACGCGAATATCCCGCTTCGCGCCCCGTCAGCTCAGCCATAACACCTTTAGGATCCATGCCACACACCAACATATGACCATGATCACGATAACCAGTGATAACCTGATCACCCTCTTTCATAATCGAATTGATGCCAGTAACAACGGCCTCCTGGCCAATATAAAGATGGCAAAAACCACCAATAAAACCCATGCCATAAAGCTGGCCGGCTTTTTCTTCAAACCGGCGAATGAGTAACATTTGTTTATAAAGGTCTGTTTTGCTTGGGGAGCTTTCTTTTGCTGAATTTTGTGACATTTTATAGTTTGCTTTCACCTGAATTCACTCGGTCCATAGGACAATATAATCTAACTGTATACAAACACAGTGAGCTTTGAACAAGACTACATTTTCAACTTTAGTATAGTTTCTTTGATTTTAAAATTGCAATGACGTTTTTTCATAGAAAAAGCGCTTAAAATTTTTATGGAATTAGATTATTCAAATAAGACCAAATCATCAGAATGCGCATACTGCAAATTTTTACGCGCCAGTTCATCAGCCATATCCAAACTTACCTTCCCTTTTTCTAATAAAATAATTCGGCGCTCATAAAATTCACGCTCAAATATAAGCTTGCCCAGCTTTGTTTCAAGCTGGGAAACGCGTAAAGTTAGTCTGTCACGCGCTTCAAGCCCATGATCACCGCCTGCAAAATGAACCATAAAATAGCAAAAGAACCCAATGCATATAACCATTGGCAAACATGCACGAGCTCTTTTGCTGAGATCTGTAATCGTTAGCGTAAACATACGCAATACTTAAACTCTCTACTGACTAACGAGTGATCAACTATAAGCCCACACAGTTAATAACGGGTAAAGCCGACAATTTTTAATGAAGTCGGCTGG
>JANQQH010000462.1 GCA_028285025.1 Hyphomicrobiaceae bacterium
TTGGCTCATTGTCACCGCGCAACACCGCACCGAACCAGACACTGGTTCGTTCTTCTAGCGAAATCTGGCCAATGAGACAGGCGGTGGGGGCGATCCAACTGGTTGCACGGTTGGCAAAGGTTGGCGACTGGTTTTCAAAACGATAAACGGGCATCTGGTCTGGCCTTAAGCGGGACGATTGGATCTTATCGCCTTGCTAACCAGAACAGGCTCCCAGTTGGCAGGCGGTTTCTAGAATAATCACACCCTGGCAGAAACTCCACAGACAGGCAATGATTATTGCCACCATAATCCAATATGGTTCACACCCCTTTAAAAGAATCGCCTGAAATGTATTGCGCAAAATCATAAACGGCCCGGCAATGATGCGACAAGCTGCCCCGACCAGCAGGGAGAGCTTGCCTGCTTGTTCGTCTCTCATCTCAAACCGTAAAGGACGGCCCGTAACCATGGCCGCAGTCGCTGCACACACACCAGCCACAGTAAAGCCGATGGCCAGGCTATAGATATTTAAAAGGATGGCTGCGTAATGTGCTTGATCCATGAGACCCCCGCTGTTTGGCTTTGACCAGTTGGTTTTGCCACGTTCATGCTGGTGATATGAGCACCAACACAACATAAGGGATCATTTTGCCATAAAGACTTACCGGGCACGGCTAAAAAGTTAATTTTTGGTTAACATCACGGCCTGGTAAAGGCCAATCAATCGAGCGTTAGTCCAGGTCAATATCTAGCACAGCAAAGTTGACTTGATAGGAAACATCCCCATCTTCTGCGTCTCGATAAACGGTGCCGAGAAACTCATCGCCTTTATGCAGCTCAACCATATCTTGAACTTTGGGTGCGCGGCGCAATTCAATCGCATCAGAATTAAAAAGCTTGCGTAAATAAGTTTCCAACTTTTGTATTTCCTCGCCTGTCACGACCGGGCCTCTCTATGGTTTTTGAGAATGAAATCTTGATTATTATTTTTTCTTTTACGACAAAATATAGACTTGGCCTTTGACTGGCAAATCGTTTTTGTCGATACGTATTTATCTGTGTTCATGTGTGTATAAGAGCTGAGCGCCATAATCAATGCTTAAATTGACGCTCAGGGCTTTTATATAACAAGCGACAGGTGCGCCCGTTTTTTAATTTTCTGGCTGTTCTTGGGTTTGGCTGTTGAGCAATTGGTTCATGGTGCGTGCTGGTTCTGGACACCCGGCTGTGCCAATCACTTTGGCAGGCACGCCGGCGACCGTGGATTCTTTTGGGACATCAGACAAGACAACAGAGCCAGCTGCGATGCGCGCGCAGCAACCAACACGGATATTCCCCAAAATTTTCGCGCCAGCGCCAATCATAACGCTTGAGCCAATTTTGGGGTGGCGGTCTCCGCTTTCTTTGCCGCTGCCGCCCAGTGTCACACCATGCAGAATCGAGGTGTAATCTCCCACTTGTGCGGTTTCCCCAATAACCAGGCCGGAGGCATGGTCAAACATGATGCCACTGCCAATGGTCGCGTTGGGGTGAATATCCACAGCAAAAATGCGTGCTGATTGGCTTTGCAAATATAGCGCTAAGTCTTTTGAACCATTATGCCAGAGCCGATTGGCAAAGCGATAGGTTTGAAGCGCGTGAAAGCCTTTAAAATATAACAACGGTTCCATTAATCGATTGCAGGCTGGGTCGCGTTCAAACACAGCGGCCAAGTCAATGCGCAGGGTTTGACGGAAGGTTTCATCGTTTTCAATAATGTCGTTGAAGGTTCGATCCAGAATGCTGGCGTCAATGTCGGAGTGATCTAAGCGCTGCGAGAGATGATAAGCCAGTGACTTTTCAAGGCTGTTATGATTTAGAATGGCATCATAAACAAGGCCTGCCATGACCTTATCATTTTCCACCACTGCCTGGGCTTCATTGCGGATCTTTTCCCATACAGGATCGATTTGACCGAATGATTTTACTTCTGCTTGAGGGTTCATTTAAGGGCCTCTTTCGCCTTTGACCTGTTTTTTTATGTAAGGTTTTTACAATGCAAATTAAAGAGCTGATTATGTTTAAAAATTTATCTGTCAGCTCACTGCATACTTTTCTATCTAAACTTATTTGTCGTCTTATCCAGCCATTTGGTTCTAAAATTATTTTAGTCTGTCTTATTCAGCTTGAATAGATCACCCATGGCTATGATATGATTGTAATTTGCTTTACTATAAGCGTGTTTATAATTTTTTGTTATAATAGTTTATTTTTATAAATAACATTTTTTTGATCATAAAAAAACGGCCGCATAAGGGGCCGTTTTTTATCAGAACTGCTCTTATTTAATGTG
The DNA here is from genome assembly GCA_028285025.1 of Hyphomicrobiaceae bacterium. Classification (GTDB taxonomy): domain Bacteria; phylum Pseudomonadota; class Alphaproteobacteria; order Rhizobiales; family HXMU1428-3; genus HXMU1428-3. The sequence continues at coordinate 2,315 of JANQQH010000462.1, forward strand.
TTTTTTAAGCGACCTTGATCTTACCAATTTTTGTCTTTTCTGTCTTGGAGTGTGCTGGCGCTTCTTTTAAACAAAAGCCTTTGTAACGAATGCGACCAGCAATTTTGGCCTT
>JANQQH010000466.1 GCA_028285025.1 Hyphomicrobiaceae bacterium
GGTTTCCAAGAGCATAAAAATATTCACGTTTTAAAGCAGACAAGGGACTTATTTTAATTATAGTGGTTTGAACGGGCCCTTGCCACTTAAAGTTTTTAAATTATCCAGCTTCAGAATGATTTTGATTGAAGCGCTCAATATCTTCAAAACTTTCATCCCAACATGGCTCTTGACTTGAGTTTTCTGTGCGGCAGATTTGTTGATCAAGCAAAGCAAGGTCTATAAATTGATCGGCCTGGCGGCGCAATTCATCAGCAATCATTGGGGGTTGAGTTTCTAGTGTGGAGACAACAGAGACGCGCTTGCCTTTATGTTGTAATGCTTCAACCAGGGACCGAAAATCTCCGTCTCCTGTGAACAAGATCATATGGTCTAGAAAGTTTGCTAATTCCATCGCGTCCACAGTTAGTTCAATATCCATAGATCCTTTGATTTTCCGCCGACCACTGGTGTCTGTGAATTCTTTGGTTGGTTTGGTAATGACGGTAAAACCGTTGTAATCAAGCCAATCAACCAGTGGGCGAACAGATGAATATTCTTGATCATCAGCCAGGGCTGTATAATAAAGAGCGCGGACCAATTGGCAACGAGTACGAAACAAATTTAGTAGACGATTGTAATCAATGTCAAAAGTCAGTGCTTTGGATGTTGCGTATAAATTAGCCCCATCTATGAAAAGTGCTGTTCGTTCAGATTGATAAAATTTCATATAGATGGACCTTCTGATATAATATTACAGCAAACGAAATAAAAAGTCGGAATACAGAATAAATAAAGTTATTTCAAGTCAATTTATTCTAATATCAAATAAAAATTTATATTTTTGGTATCATTTTTAAAGGATTTTACATTAATGCCTTATGTAATATTATCCTTAGGGGGCAATATTTCTGGAAAATATGGGCATCCTATAGACTCATTTCTTAGAACTATTGATTTTTTAAGGGATTATGGTATAAAGCTCGCTTTTATTTCTTCACCTTATCTTTCAGAAGCAATTGGTGCGCATTACCAACCTCCCTTTTATAATTGTGTTTTGCTTTGTAATACACATTTTCACTCTAATAAGTTGTTAAAATTAATCAAGCAATTAGAGCGCGCATCAGGTCGTTGTGGGCAGTTATATTGGGGAGCACGGCCTTTAGATATTGATATTATTGACTTTAATGGAGAAATTAAGAATTGGTCGCATAAAAATCTTTGTTACAAAAATTTGAAAAAATCGCGTCAAAGTAACATTATACCTTTATCTTATCCCCATAGAGCAATGCATAAACGTAGTTTTGTATTAAAACCATTGGTTGAGATTTTACCTCATTGGCGTCATCCTGTGTTTGGATTAAAGGCAAGCCAGCTTATGGCGAATAATTGTTCGCCGCTCACGATAAAAGCGACGCAAAGACTTGATATTTCGCTTGATTTATGAGATTGTCGCGACCACTTCTTGAATAGTGTCCAAAATTATATGTTTTCATGCTTAGCTTAATATTACGGCATGGCATTTTAGAACTTTAAGTGGGCTTCAAGAAATTTTCATAACTTTTAAAAGGTTTATTACATGGCACGGGTTACGGTAGAAGATTGCGTTGATAAAGTTTCTAATCGGTTTGAGCTTGTTTTATTAGCTGGCCATAGGGCGCGCACAATTTCTTCAGGCGCACCGATCACTGTTGAGCGCGACAATGATAAAAATCCTGTTGTGGCCTTGCGAGAAATTGCTGCTGAGACCATTTCACCTGAAGACATGAAAGAAGATCTCATTCATTCAATGCAGAAATATGTTGAAGTGGATGAGCCAGAGCCCGAAGCGGCGCCGGTTATTTCCACTGAGACGCGCTCACCAGTGATTATTGGGCAAGACGATCCGATGATGGATAATAATATTGACACTATGACAGAAGAAGAGTTGTTGCGCGGTCTTGAAAGCTTACCGCCGGCTGAAACTGGTGGTGCTCGCAATCGTTAATTGCCACAAGTTATAGATTTTACTAAAGCCCTTGGCCGATAAATTAACGGCAAGGGCTTTTTTTATGGTCTATTTAATTAGTCTTTATTATATTTAAGATTAAACATTTAAACGATATGTTGCAGTATTTAAGCTAACACAATTTTTATTTATATAGACCGAATGGACCAAGTTGCTCTTTTAGATCAGGTTACGACCTATAACCCGAAAGCTGATAAATCGCGCCTTGAACAGGCTTTTGAATATGCCCGTTCCTCACACGGCTCGCAAAAGCGGGCTTCTGGAGAGCCTTATATTACCCACCCTTTACAAGTGGCAGAAATTCTGGCTGAACTCAAACTGGATGAAGATACTATTATTGCTGCGCTTCTACATGATACGATTGAAGATACGGCAGCTACGCGCGCTGAAATAGATAAACAGTTTGGGGCTGAAGTTGGTTCACTTGTTGAAGGGGTGACTAAACTTGGCAAGTTAAATTTGGTGACGAAAAAGGCTGAGCAGGCTGAAAATTTTCGCAAGTTGTTGATTGCTATTTCATCTGACGTGCGGGTGTTGCTGATTAAAATGGCTGACCGTTTGCACAATATGCGCACGCTTGAATATGTAAAACCGGCAACTCGTAAACGCATTTCGGAAGAAACAATGGATATTTATGCCCCGTTGGCTGGCCGGATGGGGATGCAGTGGATGCGCGATGAATTGGAAGAGCACAGTTTTCGTTGGTTGAATGAAGATGCTTATTTTACCCTGACGCAAAAATTAACAGAAATGCGCAAAAAGAATAAAAAATTGCTGCATAAAATTGAAGAGGATTTGCGCACCAAGCTGAAAGAAAATGGGTTTGATGCAGAAGTTTCTCACCGTGAAAAGCGTCCTTATTCGATTTGGCGCAAAATGGATCACAAACAAATTTCGCTTGAGCAATTGTCAGATATTTATGGGTTTCGTGTGGTGGTTAAAACCATAGATGATTGTTATCGCGTTTTGGGTATGGTGCATACCATTTGGCGTGCGGTGCCTGGGCGGTTTAAAGATTATATTTCTAACCCAAAACAAAATGACTATCGTTCTTTACATACTTCAATTGTGGGGGCGGAAATTCAACGGGAGGAACTACAAATTAGGACCAAACAAATGCACCGGGTCGCGGAATATGGCATTGCGGCTCATGCGCTATATAAAGATGAGAATTTGGGTGTTGGGGTTATGCCTAATATGGCCTCAAGCTCAGCTTACCAATGGTTGCGCACCTTGGTTGATCAGCTTTTAGAGGGGGATAACCCGGAAGAATTTTTGGAGCACACGCGGTTGGAATTGTTTCATGACCAGGTGTTTTGTTTTACGCCGCAAGGCTTGTTAATCGCTTTACCGCGCGGGGCTTGTCCTGTTGATTTTGCATATGCTGTTCACACTGATATTGGCAATAAATGTGTTGGAGCGAAAATTAATGGGCGTAATATGCCGCTTCGAACCAAGTTGCGCAATGGTGATGAGGTGTTTATTGCAACCTCTGATGCTCAGACCCCGCAACCTTCCTGGGAACAATTTGCTATTACTGGTAAGGCGCGTTCTTCTATTCGACGAGCAACCAAAGAGGCGCGCAGAAAGCAGTTCTTAGAA
>JANQQH010000480.1 GCA_028285025.1 Hyphomicrobiaceae bacterium
CGAGATAGGCTTACCATTGATGTGCAGGATCCCGCCAATCATTTGGATGCGGTCTCCTGGCAGGCCAATCACGCGTTTTATATAATCTTGGCTATCATCTTTGGGCAATTTAAAAACAACAACATCACCGCGTTCTGGCTCGCTGCCAAAAATCCGGCCCTTAAAAAGATCAAGACCAAAGGTGTGTTTGCTGTAGCCATAGCTGAACTTGGAAACAAACAGATAGTCGCCAATCAGCAGATTGCGCTGCATGGAGCCAGAGGGGATATTAAAGGGTTGAATGATAAAAATTCGCACCAAAAAGGCTAAAATGACGGCATAGACAACGATTTTGACAATTTCCCACCAGCCTTCATCAGAAGAAGCTTTGCTTTTTTCCACATCAATACTCATGCAACCACTCCTTCAAGTTTGGGTCGTCAAAATTTATTGTTATACGTCTTGTTGTCAATTTTTATAGGTTTGTATTTTCAATCAGGCCTATAGCCTTAATCACTTTAGATAGCAAATATTTACCTAAAAACAAGACAAAAGGCATCTTTTAAAAATATGCTACCCTTTTGGCCTGTTTAAAAACATTCTCTTTTTAAACAGATGATTTTGCTGAAATTATTACAAAAGCTTGGGCCATGGGGAAGTCATCTGTGATGGTAAGGTGAATTACTGGCTCAAACCCGTCTGGAACCATTCTTAATAGATGTTTTTCAGCTGTACCGGTTAAAATCATGCTTGGCTGGCCACTTGGACTGTTGATAACACCCATATCACGCCAAAACACGCCTTGAGAAATGCCTGTTCCTAAAGCTTTGGCACACGCTTCTTTGGCTGAAAAGCGTTTGGCATATGAGGCGGCGCGCAGTTTGCGTCGTTCTGAACGCTGCTGTTCAGTTCGTGTAAAAACGCGTTGAATGAACCGGTCCCCATATTTTTCCAGTGTATTTTCAATGCGCCGGATGTCAATTATATCGTTGCCAATTCCAAGGATCATAAACTTTCTACTTTACATTTAAAGGTGAGCGCGGCCTTAAAACGTTAAGCTAAACGTTTGGCACGGGCTTTTTGATATTTTTCGACCAAATTACGAATGATGAAATAGCCAAAAAACGCAACGATAAAGCCTAGTGGTGCGCCACCAATGAACATTGGCT
>JANQQH010000498.1 GCA_028285025.1 Hyphomicrobiaceae bacterium
CAATTTCGGGTTGAAATGCATGAGATTAAAGTACCGCGGACAGATGATAGAGATGATGATATTACGTTCATTGTCGCTCAGACTCAAAAAGCCTTTGAACAATGGATTAGAGAATATCCAGAACAATTTATGTGGTCGAACAGAAAATGGTCTTAAGAAGCCTGACGCCGGAAATTGGATATCGGTTTTGGAAGGCAAGACAGACAATCAAAAAGACTTAAAGTCATTTGCCAAGGAATTTAAAACAATGTCATATACCAAAACTCCTAATGCATTTTATAAACCGTTAGCCATTGGTGCGCCTGTGCCTTTTCAATCACTGCCCGTTACCTTGGAGCGGATGATCCATTTTGTTCCCCCTCATATTGAAAAGATCCGTTCAAAAATACCTGACATGGTTAAACAGGTTGATGTGATCCTGGGCAATTTAGAAGATGCTATTCCAGCGGACGCAAAAGATGCGGCGCGCTCAGGCTTTATTGAACTGGCCGATAAGAATGAATTTGGCGGGACAGGTTTATGGACACGGGTAAATTGTTTAAACAGTCCTTGGTTTTTAGATGATGTCACCCAAATTGTCAGCAAAGTTGGCAATAAGCTTGATGTGATTATGTTGCCTAAAGTTGAAGGACCTTGGGACATTCACTATCTTGATCAACTGCTTGCTCAATTGGAAGCCAAGCATAATGTCAATACACCTATTCTTATTCATGCTATTTTGGAGACCGCACAAGGGGTTAACAATATTCAAGAGATTGCTGGCGCCAGCCCGCGCATGCATGGCATGAGTTTGGGCCCGGCTGACTTGGCGGCCTCTCGGGGTATGAAAACCACGCGCGTTGGCGGTGGGCACCCTTTTTATGGGGTGTTAGAAGACCCAACTGAAACTGGTTTACGCACCCTTTTTCAGCAAGATCTTTGGCATTACACGGTTGCCAAAATGGTTGACGCTTGCATGGGGCATGGCATTAAGGCCTTTTACGGCCCATTTGGCGACTTTAGTGATAGCGATGCTTGCCGGGCTCAATTTCGCAATGCGTTTTTGCAAGGGTGTCTTGGCACTTGGACGTTGCATCCAAGCCAAATCAAGATTGCCAAGGACGTTTTTAGCCCTGAACCTGGTGAGGTTTTGTTTGCAAAGAAAATTCTTGAAGCGATGCCTGATGGCACGGGCGCGGTTATGATTGATGGCAAGATGCAAGATGATGCCACCTGGAAGCAGGCCAAAGTGATTGTTGATCTGGCCAAACTTGTGGCTGAAAAAGATCCTGACTTGGCTACCAGCTATGAGTTTTAAAGCAAAACATAAAAAAAGCCGCTCATTGTAAGCGGCTTTTTTTCAACTCTTTTTTGAGAGACTGTTATTTTTTCTCTTTATCTTTGCCTTTGTCAGCTTTCTTTAATTTCTCAGCTTCTTTCTTTTTGGCTAACTCAATTTGACGTTTGCGAATTTCTAACATCATCTGTTTGCGGGCATTGGCATATTTTTTACCATCTATTGGTTTGCCCGTGTAAGCTTTATTAAAGCCACTTAAAGGGACAGGAAAGCCAACAGGTTTGCCACTGATGGCAACCGTGGCAACCACCATTTTCTTACCTGTTTTCAATTGCTTCATTAAAGCATCAGTCACGACCATTTCAGCTACACAGCCGGCTACATGACAAAATGAATACCTAAATTTTAAAGGTTCATTTTCGTCCACTTTAATGTGAACACCAGCTGGAATTGCCATTCCCAAAGGAACAGTGACTAAGAATTTTTCATTTTTGTGCCCACTCACTTTGCGAACCGCAGCTGAAATAAGAGGGCTACCTGTTCTGGCACTTAAGCTTTCATGATGGGTCATGCAGATCTGTTTTTGTTCTGCTTGTTTTTCTTTAATCTCTTTTACTTTGACGTCTTCACAGATTTTAATCCAAGCATTCTTTTGGGTCGTATCAAAATCTTTTTTCTTTTTGTCTTTATCTGCAGCAGTAGCTGTTAAAGCTCCCCCAGCTAAACCAACAGCTAAAACCAACATAAATCCAAGTTGGTTTTTCAGTTTATTGCGCAAACACATTGTGGTGCCTCTCTTTTGTAACAATTTGGCTGTCCTAACTTCTTAAAGTCTTAAAACGATAAGTTTGTCTTTATTGATTAGGACAAGATTTAAAATTATCTGTTTAATTTATCGAAAATAATAATTGGCTTTGGCTTTTTTCATTTTCAGTTTACAGCTTGGAATACACTGAAATAAGGCAATGCCATGACATGCGCCATATTTGAACAATTTGCTTCATTTGTGCGTCTAACTAATCTTCAGGCGTGATAAGAATGACACGGTTATTGAGTCTATCATACGCTTATCATTAATATTTATACTCAATTTCGTCCAAAATACTGTCTATATTAAGACCTCTTAAAAAATAGCCTTACCGGATAAAAGAGCTCAACAAACATATGCAAAACATTGATATTCTTTCACGAGCTAAGCAAATTGGCTTGTTTTTGTTAATCTGCGTGGCTGGAACACCGGCCATCGCTCAGCAAAACCGAGACCAAGACAAGTATGGGATTGCAATGCATGGGGGGCTAAAATACCCGCCAACCTTCACTCATTTTGACTACGTTACCCCTAGCGCGCCTAAAGGGGGACTGTTACGAATGGGGGTGCAGGGCACTTATACCAGTTTAAACCCGCTCAATATTCGCGGAGGCAGCGCGGCTGGTGTGAGAGGGTATGTTTATGAAAGCCTGCTGGCTAGAGCCTTGGATGAACCCTTTTCTCTTTATGGGTTGATTGCCAAAACCATTGATGTACCGCAAGATCGCTCTTGGATTACTTTTTATTTGGATGAAAGGGCTCACTTTTCTGATGGGAAACCTTTAACCAGTGACGATGTGATCTTTTCTCATGGTCTTTTAAAGGAACATGGCCGCCCTAATCACAGGACTTATTATTCAAAGGTCACCAAAGTTGAAAAGTTGGGGCCTCATGCGGTGAAATTTACCTTTGATGACAGTGGTGACCGTGAGATGCCATTGATTATGGGTTTAATGCCGATTTTACCAAAACATGCCATGAGCGTTGACTTGTTTGGCCAAACCAGTTTGGAAGCCCCGGTTGGTTCGGGGCCTTATCGCGTCTTAAAAATAGATGCTGGCAAACAAATCACCTATGAGCGCAATCATGATTATTGGGGCAAGGATTTGCCGGTTAATCGTGGCCGGTTTAATTTTGATACCATTACCTTCACCTATTACCGCGATAGCAACACTTTATTTGAGGCGTTTAAAAAAGGGTTGCATGATGTGGCTTATGAGGGCAATCCGGGCAAGTGGTCAACCAGTTATGATTTTAGCGCGGT
>JANQQH010000049.1 GCA_028285025.1 Hyphomicrobiaceae bacterium
GAATGGAGCTAAGATCTGGTGTGGAAGAAGACATATTTTTTATCAAAAAACGTTAAAAATATTTTCAATGCAGACGTTTAAAACCCCAACAGGGCCAAAAGGTAAAAATTTTTACCCTCTTTTAGGACCAATGACATCTCTACAACAAAGTTGATTCATAATTTACAATTGTAACATAAAAAAAATTTTATCGCCTAATAACATCATTCTTACAAAATCAGTGTTTCAAATTATGAAAGAGCACCCTATACTTAGCTTATGACCAATATTAGTCAATCCGGTGACCAAGTCATTGAAGAGGTGGAACAGGCCAGCGAAAAGATCAAACAGATTAAGGCGGCTGCTTCCTCTGTAATATATGGGCAAGAAGATGTCATAAACCTTGCCCTTTTAACCATTTTAAGCGGTGGCCATGGCCTGCTTATAGGTGTTCCTGGCCTTGCAAAAACCTTGCTGGTGGAAACGCTGGGCACAGTTTTTGGGCTCAACAATAAGCGTGTACAATTCACCCCAGACCTCATGCCATCAGATATTTTGGGGGCTGAAGTTCTCGAAGAATCCAACACGGGCGAGCGCGCCTTTCGCTTCATTAAAGGGCCTATTTTTACCCAACTGCTAATGGCTGATGAAATTAACCGCGCCAGCCCGCGCACTCAGTCTGCCCTCTTACAAGCCATGCAAGAAAAACATGTCACTGTGGCCGGCATTGGTCATGACTTGCCCGCCCCGTTTCATGTGTTAGCCACCCAAAACCCGCTTGAACAAGAAGGCACCTATCCACTGCCCGAAGCTCAGCTTGACCGGTTCTTAACCCAAATTGATGTCACCTATCCTGAAAAAGAAGCTGAGCGCCGCGTGCTCTATCAAACAACCGGAACGGAAACCAATGAAATTAAATCGGTCATTGATGGCGAACAATTAATGGCCATGCAACATCTAGTGCGCCAATTACCAATTGGCGAAGCCATTGTCGAAGGCATTCTAGATTTGATCCGCCGGGCCCGCCCTGGCTCTGATGAAGCGCTACCAGAAATTAATGAAGCCCTTGCCTGGGGCCCAGGCCCACGGGCCGCACAAGCTCTATCACTTGGTGTGCGAGCAAGGGCGTTAATCGACGGGCGCCTGTCTCCCTCATTAGATGATGTAATCGCACTGGCAGAGCCAGTTTTGAAACACAGAATGGCCCTTACCTTTGAAGCACGTACAAAAGGCATAACATTAGACGACCTGATTGAAAGTTTGGGCAAGAGTGTACGTGACGCTTAAATAATAAAACGATAAGTTAAGGAGCTGAACCACGTTTGAATAAAGTTTTACCTGAAACATCCAATTTTGAAAATTTAGAAGCCCGCGCCCAACGTTTAAGCGCGGCAATGCCTAATCTCGTGCTAAGCGCCCGCCAAATTGCACACACGCTTGTTCATGGCGATCATGGGCGCCGACGCGCTGGACCAGGTGAAACTTTTTGGCAATTTCGCCCCTATACCAACTTAGAACCAGCCCAGCGTATTGATTGGCGGCGCTCTGCCAGCTCAGACCATCTCTATGTGCGCGAAAAAGAATGGGACACCGCCCACACTTTCTGGATCTGGATTGACTTAGGACCTTCCATGTGGTTCCACTCAAAGCTTGCCAGCAGCTCAAAAGCAGAACGCGCATGCCTGTTAGGACTAGCTGTAGCTGAGCTCTTGGTGCGCTCTGGTGAGCGTGTTGGCGTTCTCGGTTTAATGCGCCCATCTATGGACAGAAACTTAGTCCCCCAAATTGCAGAGCGTTTATTATTTGGCTTAAAAAGTGACTATGGTAAACAAGGCATGCCCATTGGCCAGGACATCAAACGGTTTTCAGAAGTCATTTTAATCTCTGACTTTTTAGAACCCAAAGCGAGCCTCTTTCCAAAATTTCAAAACATTGGCGGCAATCAAGTTGGTGGCACCTTGGTTCAGGTCATTGACCCAGTTGAAGAAAGCTTTCCCTTTAAAGGGCGCATCGAATTTAAAGATATGCAACAAAGTGATAAGATCGTGGTAGAAAATGCGGGAGAATTGCGCACCCGTTATGCAGCTGTTTTCCAAGAGCACAAATCCCAACTACAATCTGTTTGCAAAACTTTAAACTGGGGCCACTTACAACATCACACAGATCGCCCCGCGCGCGAAGGATTGCTACATCTTTATGGGTTCTTGTCCTCCCATTACTATGCAACAGGCGCCATGAGCCATGAAGCAAAAGGACAAAGTGAAGCTAAACGAGGCGCTCACTCTTTAACAGGGGAAGATACGTTATGAGTTTAGGTGCCTTGAGTTTCTTAACCCCCTTGCCCTTACTCGGCCTGATTGCCTTGCCCATCATTTGGTGGCTCTTACGTGCAACCCCGCCAAGCCCTTCACGTGTTGCTTTCCCCCCAACCCGGCTATTAAAAGATTTACTTCAAACCCAAAACAGCCCTGCCCACAGCCCTTGGTGGCTAACGTTATTACGGTTAATCATCGCAACCTTGGTTATTTTAGCTCTGGCCCAACCCGTTTTAAACAAAGCTGACCCCTTATTATCAGGACAAAGCCAAAAGGGACCATTAATTGTTGTATTGGACAATGGCTGGCGGGCCGCCAATCACTGGCCATTGAGAAAAATAATGCTGCAAAGCTTATTCGAAGAAGCCCAAAGTCAAGAACGGCTGGTTTTCCTCGTCCCGACAGCCCCTGGAAACATAAATGCAGATCTGGATAGGATCAGCGCCCATGAAGGGATCTCCTTAATAGAACAACTAACACCTACCGCCTTTAATGGCGATCGCACCAAGGCCCTGGCCAAACTGGAAAAGTCTCTTGCCCGCACATATGGCCAAACCACACAAACACCTATTAATGGTTCCTTATATTGGTTAAGCGATGGCATTGATCAAAATGACGAGCAAGTTATAGCTGAAACCTTCAAACAACTTTCCCAGCGCGGGGTTGAAATTAATATTGTCACGCCTGATGAAAAATCCCTGCCCTTAGGCCTTTCCGCTCGATTAGGACAAAATGGCGTTCTTTATGGCGTGGTTGAAGCCAGCAAAGCCAATTTTGATCGTTCAGGCCAAATACTGGCACTATCAAAACGCAATGAAGTGCTCGGGCGCTCCTCATTTGACCTTAAAGCAGGCACGCAAACAATAGAGGCTCAAATAGATCTTCCCCTTGAGCTGCGCAACCAGATTGCCAGCCTGCGCATTGTCGGCCATCAATCAGCCGGCAGTGTTCACCTGCTTGACCAACGCTCACATTGGCGCCGGGTCGGTTTAATCTCAAATGAAAGCGGCAAAGCAGCCCAGCCGTTACTTTCTGCCCTTTATTATATAAACCGAGCTCTAGATCCATTTGCACAAGTCGTAAAATCGGACAGTGCCGATGTAGCCCAAACGGTCTCAAAATTCACTGAGCAAGGCGTGTCTGTAATTATGATGGCCGATGTTGGCCGGCTTATAGGCGCACCACTTTTACGCCTAACAGAATGGGTTGAAGAGGGTGGCGTATTAATACGCTTTGCCGGCCCTCATATGGAAGAAAGCCAAGATTCTCTCCTGCCAACGCCGCTACGCGAAGGCGGGCGACGCTTAGGCGGTGCTCTGTCTTGGGCAAAACCACAACAACTAACAAAATTTGATGATGACAGCCCCTTTGCTGGGCTGACGATTCCAGATGATGTATTTGTAACCCGTCAACT
>JANQQH010000527.1 GCA_028285025.1 Hyphomicrobiaceae bacterium
GTGGTACCAAAGCAAATTGCGCGCGCAGATCATTTAAAGAAACGTCCTCGATCGGCACACCATCGAGCAAAATTTGGCCTTCACCTGGATCATAAAAGCGCAACAATAACTGAAACAATGTGCTTTTCCCTGCTCCAGAGCCGCCAACTATTGCCACTTGTTCGCCAGGCTGAACCGAAAAGCTAATGCCATCTAGCACCACATTTTCTTGCCGTGTTGGATAAGAAAAACTCAAATTTTCAAAAGAAACTTGCCCCCGAACATCACCTTCAAATTTTTTGACATCTTGCTTTTCTTTTACGTGTGATGACAAATCTAGGAACGCTGTTAAGCGGTCTGCAGCACCAGCTGCCTGGGCAACTTCCCCCCAAACTTCGCTTAGCGCACCCATGGCACCGCCAGCAAAAACAGCATAGAGCATGAATTGCACCAATGCCCCTGGGCTCATTGTCCCGGTCATGACATCATGAGCGCCATACCATAAAATAAATACGATGCTTGCCATCACCAAGAAAATGGCAATGGCAGTTAAAACTGCGCGTGCCTTGGTGCGCACCAAACCGGCATCAACCGCTTGCTCATTGCTGTTTGAAAATTTTTCAATCACTTGGGTTTGAGCGCCAAAGGCTTGCACTGTGCGCACATTTAAGAGTGCTTCAGAACCATATTGATTTAACCCGGCCAACACATCTTGGGCCTTGCCTGATAAACGGCGGACCATGCGCCCATAAAATACCAGTGGCAACACAACGATTGGGATGGCGCAAATCACCATGAAGGAGAGTGAGGGAGAGGAGACAACCATCATCACCAGCCCGCCAATGAACACCAACATATTGCGCAGCGCTTGGCTAACATTGGCGCGGATGGCTGTGTTGATCAAGGTGGTATCTGCTGCCATGCGAGACATAATCTCACCTGAATGGTTCTGATCGTAAAAGGCGCCACTGAATGAAATCAGTTTTTGAAAAACGTCGTGTTTAAGATCAGCAACCAAACGCTCACCAAGCCAATAGGCGCAATAAAACCGCAATGACGAGGCCAGGGCCAAAATCGTGACAATGCCCAACAGCAATTGAAAATACCCATCAATCACAGCTCCATCACGA
>JANQQH010000540.1 GCA_028285025.1 Hyphomicrobiaceae bacterium
ACTGCCGCCTTCATAGCCCGCACCAAATCCACCAAAACCGGCATATCAAGCCCATTAAAAATACGGGCTGCTTCTTTCGCTTTCATTGAAGAATAAATTTTAACCAGCCGCCGATACTGGGATTGTCGTAAAACATCTTGCTTTTTTAAATCATTCTGGATTTTTTGTTCCAAAGCCTTTAGCTGCGCAATCCTGTCATCAATCTGTTTTTGGGCCGCTTGCAGCAAGTTCTCTTTTAATTTTAACTGCGTCTCACGTATATTAAGCTGCTTGCGCCGCTCTGCCAAACTCTCAAGCAAATCAAGTTTAGAATCGGAAGGAACAACTTTCGTATTGGCATAATTCACAGGTTCAAAGTTGCCACTCTCCTTTTTGGCAACCGTTTTTGGCTTCTGCTGTTTTGGGGGACCTGCTTTTTCTTTCTGTTGGGTTACCTCGTCTTGGCTTTTATCCTTTTTATCTTGTGTTTTTTCTGCTTGCGCCTCAAGGGCAACCTCTTGTGCTTGCAACGCCCCAGCGCCAGTTAAAACCCCCTCGCGCGAAAATAAAAAAGCCGAGCTTTTTAAAATTAAAAGACAAAAGCCTGCAAACATCACCAATTGCAACAAACGAAAATTGGACATCAGCCAGACCCCTTAGCAACACGTTTTTGTTTGTCGTCCGTCAATGCTTGGTTTTCAACTGTCTGAGAGGGAAAAACCCGTTCACGGCCAAAACCTAAACGTTGCCGTTTTAACTGTTTTGCCAATTGCAATTGTTCGTTTGAAACCGAACTTGCATTGGCAGCTTTTGAGACCAATTGTAAGGCTTTTAAATCAACGTCAGTTAATTTCTCAATTTGCATCTGCACGCCCTTTGTACGCTCAACAAGCTCAATAAGTTCATCACGTGCCATATGAGCCGCTGTTACATGGCCACTCATTTCCTGATCAATATTTTGAGCTGCCCTGCGCATTTCAGCAATAGCCAGCTCGGCCCGCTCTGAGGAGCGGTTAAGTTCCCCAATAACTTGGCGCAATCCAGATTGGTCAGCCCGAATGGCCGTCAATTTGCGGTTCACAATAAAACAGTAACTGATGGTAACCACCAACAACAACGAAACAATCAGTTCAATGAGAATACTCAAACCTGACCCAACCATTTATGACCCCCGCTCTACATTTGAAAGCATAGTTGACGACCCCAGTCGATCAAGCCCATGCTTTAACTTCAAAGCAACATTACCATTTGCTTGCCCCACAAACCCTTTAGACAAATTCACCTCACCACTTTTTAAAATCACACTGTCCTCAGGTTTACATGTCATAGGCAAAGTTTCCCCCACCTGTAAATTCATAATCCGTTTTAAAGGTACCTCAAACTCATCTAAAACCACATCAATAGGCACTTGTGTATTCCAAATTTCATTGGCCAAGTGGCCCTCCCAAATCTGATCACGACCAAATTTTTCCCCCATAAACCCTTGCAGCAATAAATGCCGAATAGGTTCAATGGTGGAATAAGGGATTATAATTTCAACCCGGCCACCCCGATCTTCCATGTCAATACGTAACCGCACCAAAATCGCCGCATTGGCTGGCCGCGCAATGGTGGCAAAACGCGGATTGGTCTCTAACCGCTCAAGTTCAAATTTAACCGGAGAAAGCGGCTGAAACGCCGTCTCAGAATCCTTTAAAATCACTTCAACCATACGAGAGACAAGATTGGTCTCAATCGTGGTATAAGGGCGCCCTTCCACCCTTACCGCCGGCGAGCCACGCCCGCCCAGCAAAATATCAACAATGCCATAGATCAACCCAGAATCGATGGTGATCAGCGCCAAATTATCCCACTCAACCGCACGATAAACCGCCAACATTGCCGGCAAGGGAATAGAGTTCAAATAATCTCCAAACCGCATACTGGTGATGGTATCAAGACTAACCTCAACATTATCAGAGGTAAAATTACGCAAACTTGTGGTCAACAAACGCACCAGGCGATCATAAATCACCTCTAACATTGGCAAACGTTCATATGAAACCATCGCTGAATTGATAATGGCTCTTAAGCCACTTGTATCATTCAACGAAGCTTCATCAAGATCAAACCCTAAAAGGCTGTCAATCTCATCTTGATTAAGAATGCGCTCACTTCCAGCCTGATCGCCATCATCGCTATCCTCAGGCTCACCAACCATAGCCGCCCACTGGGCCGCCATCTCATTATCCAGCCCCTCAAGCGCTTCTTCATCAATCTCATCAGTATCATCAAGCGCGGCCCCCCAAGCCGCGGCCATTGCATCCTGATCAAGATCATCACTAGACATGGCTCAACCTTCCTTACTGAACAATAATCTCTTTAAACAAGATCCTGTTAACCCGGCTTGGGTGCACAGCCAAATTAATGCGCTTTAAAAGTTCTTCTTTAAGTCGATAAATACCTTGTGACCCCTCAAGGTCTTCAGCCCGCAATTCACGCAAGTAAACTTGAAACAAATCCAAAACCCGTGGCAAATTTGGTTGCATAGCTTCAGCCACTGATTGGTCAGACACTTCCAAAGCAATTTTCATTTTCAGATAGTGGCTTTGCGTCTCTCGAGAGCTTAAGTTAACAACCATCTCAGGCAATTCATGATAAAAGGCCGGTTTTGGCGGTGGTGGGGTGTTTTCAGAAACCTGCATTTTGCCGCTTTCCTCAAAAAACCCTAAGTAAGACGCGCCAAACCAACCACCGGCTCCCAGTAACAACAAAACAATTGGTGCAAGGATTAATAGCTTTTTCTTCTTACCACCCGCCTCGGCCTCTTTGGCGGCATCTTCACCCTCAGTTGCCTCTTGGCCCTCTTCTTGATCTTCTTCTGCCATTGCAAAAACAACCTTTGAAAAACAAAAATGAAAAAAACAAACGCAAAACACAAATCCCCATACCCTTACTAGCGCCAATAGGGTTAATGATTGGTTGCCAAAAATAAAAATAGCGGCAATTTCTGCCCAGTCTTTTTTGCCCTTTCCCACTCATCAAAACCCACAAAACAATATAAATAATTGATTTTATTAAATTTATTTTTTGGCACAAGATCTGCATTAACCTTAACACGTTTTACAACGAGCAAAATTTGCCCAGATTGATATGAGGCAAAAAGCTAAAACGAAGCAAAATTTAAAAAGGAATCAATCAGATGGAAAACGCTCTTCGCATAGGATTATCCCGGCAAATGGCGCTTCGCACTCAAATGAATGTCATCGCCAACAACCTGGCCAATATCAACACCTCCGGCTTCAAACGTGATAAAATTCACATGGAAGAATTTATGATGCCCGTTGCTCAAATGACTGAAATGAACGGCCAAGACAAAAAACTATCTTACGTTCATGACCGGGCAACCGTTAAAAACATGAGCCCCGGCCCGATTAAACCAAGCGGCAATGAACTTGATGTCGCCATTTCTGGCAAAGGCTGGTTTGTGGTCAACACACCTCAAGGGGAGCGCTTCACCCGCAACGGTGAATTTAAGCTCAATAATGAAGGCAACCTGGTATCGAACGAAGGCTTTCCTATTTTAGGAGAAGCTGGTGTGATTAATTTTGGCCCCAATGAAAAAGACATCGCTTTCGCCAGAGACGGCACCATTTCCAGCTCAGACGGCATCAAAGGCAAACTCAGGGTCGTCGATTTCGCCGATGAGCAAAAATTAAAAAAGGAAGGTTTTAATTTATTCTCATCCCCTGAACCGGCGACCCCACTGGCTGCCCCCAATTTAATACAAGGCATGATCGAACAATCAAACGTCAAACCCGTTTTGGAACTGACCAAAATGATTGAAACGGTACGCGCTTACACAAGCCAGGCCAGAATGATGCAAAAAGCTGAAGAATTAAAAACCGACGCCATAACCAAACTGGCGCAAATGCCAAATAGTTAAAAATGAGATCGCCCCAAACAGGCAACACCTAAAGAAAGAACTGAAACAATGAAATCCTTAAGAATCGCTGCAACCGGTATGCAAGCCCAAGAACTCAATGTGGAAGTGATTTCCAATAACATTGCCAATATGCG
>JANQQH010000545.1 GCA_028285025.1 Hyphomicrobiaceae bacterium
CTTTACAATGAAGGGCTCATCTATAAAGACAAACGCCTGGTCAACTGGGACCCTAAATTGCTGACAGCGATTTCTGACCTAGAAGTGGAATCGCGCGAAACCCAAGGCTCCATGTGGCACTTTAAATACCCCATAGAGGGGCAAGAAGGTAAATTCATCACCGTTGCCACCACCCGGCCAGAGACCATGCTGGGTGATACTGGTGTTGCCGTACACCCGTCCGATGAGCGCTATAAAGAGTTGGTTGGCAAGCAAGTGCGTTTGCCCATTGCTGACCGCTTGATACCGATTGTGGCAGATGAATACCCTGACCCAGAGCAAGGCTCCGGCGCTGTGAAAATGACACCAGCTCACGACTTTAACGACTTTGAAGTTGGCAAGCGGCAAAATTTAGAGATGATCAATATCTTTGATCAACATGCCAACCTGAATGAAAATGTGCCGCCAGCCTACCAAGGCATGGAACGATTTGAAGCCCGCAAAAAAGTCATCGCCGAAATGGAGAGGCTAAGCCTGCTTGAAAAGGTTGAGGAGCATACCCTGATGGTGCCATATGGGGATCGCTCTGGTGTGGTTGTTGAACCTTGGCTGACTGACCAGTGGTATGTGAACGCTGAGGTGCTTGCAAAACCAGCGATTGAAGCGGTCACCTCAGGCAAAACCAAATTTGTACCCGCCAATTGGGACAAAACCTATTTTGAATGGATGAACAACATTCAACCGTGGTGCATCTCGCGCCAATTATGGTGGGGCCACCAAATCCCAGCCTGGTATGGCCCTGATGGCGAGGTGTTTGTGGCCCAAACACAAGAAGAAGCCCAAGACCAAGCTGATAAGCACTATGGTGAGGCAAAAGAGCTAAAACGTGATGAGGACGTTTTAGACACCTGGTTCTCATCCGCCCTGTGGCCATTTTCAACCCTAGGCTGGCCAGACAAAACGCCTGAGCTTGCCCGCTATTACCCAACCGCCACGCTTTCAACCGCCTTTGACATCATCTTCTTCTGGGTCGCCCGGATGATGATGATGGGAATGCATTTTATGAAAGAAGTGCCCTTTGATACCGTTTACATTCACGCTCTGGTTCGCGATGAGAAGGGCAAGAAGATGTCCAAGTCAAAAGGCAATGTGATCGACCCCTTGCCACTTGTGGACCAATATGGCGCAGACGCCTTGCGCTTTACCATGGCCGCCATGGCTGCCCAGGGGCGCGATGTAAACATGTCCATCCCACGCGTTGAAGGCTATCGTAACTTTGCCACCAAGCTGTGGAACGCGGCGCGCTTTGCTGAAATGAATGGTTGTGTTGGTGATTTAAAGCTTGATGTGACCAAGCTTAACTCAACGCTCAATCGTTGGATTGTTGGTGAGATTGAAAAAACAGCTCAAACCGTCACAACAGCCATTGAAAACTATCGCTTTAATGAAGCAGCTGAAGGCTTGTATCACTTTATCTGGCATACCTATTGTGACTGGTATGTAGAACTTTCAAAGCCTGTGTTTAACTCAGATGATGAGGATTTGATCGCTGAAACCCGAGCCGTAACAGCTTGGGTACTAGATGAGATGATGAAGCTGCTCCATCCCTTTATGCCGTTTATGACGGAAGAGCTTTGGCAAAGACTAGGCGAGCAGGGACGTGATCGCGGCACCATGCTGATCAAAGCTGGGTGGCCTGTAATGCAAGGTTTGCGCGATGAAGCGGCCAGTGCTGAGATTGAATGGGTGATCTCTTTAATCTCCCAAATTCGCTCAGCCCGCTCTGAAATGAACGTGCCGGCTGGCGTTAAAATTCCGCTTGTTCTTGTGGGCGCTAACGATGTGTCCCAAGAGCGTGCCAAACAATATGAAAACACCTTAAAGCAAATGGCACGCTTGGAGGCCATTGCTTTTGCTGATGATGTTCCCTCTGGCTGTGTGCAAGTGGTTATCGGTGAAACTGTAGCCTGCTTGCAGTTATCAGGTGTGATTGATGTGCCCCAAGAAACCCAGCGGTTAAACAAAGAGCTGGGCAAGGTCTCAGGTGAGATCAAGAAATTATCTGGGAAGTTGTCTAATGAGAAGTTCTTGGCCAACGCACCTGCAGATGTGGTGGCAGAACAAAAACGACGGTTATCAAAAGAAGAAGAACACGCTCGCCAATTGAAAGCAGCCCTTAAGCGATTAAAAGAACTTTGATAAATAGCCAACCGATAGAAAGATCAAAAATTTTTCGGCGTTTCAAGGGATAGAAAATCACTATTTACAATAAAATATTTTTACAATGTCTTGTATTTAAATAAAAGTTTTACATCTATTGCGTTTTTACTATGATTGACTATTTCACAGAATTCCTCCACAGTTAATTTGCTTTTTGCATAAATATTATGCACTATCCACAAGGATGCGTTATTGTGTCGCATCCTAGGGGGCGACCGCAAGGTCGTGCTTCGTTTATAACATAACAATGAGGGGAGTTTTATCCATGTCATCTTTACAAGCTTTAGCGCTTGCCTTAGCCATTGTTGCTGGCATAGCTACGTATTTATTTGCGTCTGATGTTTGGGGTTTAGGAGTGCACCTATGGGCAGCATTTTTAAGCTGGGGTGTCTTTTTTCATAGTGGTGGCAAAGAAGAGTCTTTGATCACAACAATTACTTGCACATTATACGGTGTCATTTTCGGTGTGGTTTGTATCTTGCTGAATGCCAATGTAGACCTTGGACTGCCTGCACCTGTTTGGATTTCAATCATCGTTGCAGTTGCCGCATTTTTGATTGTGCAGACATCTACGATCCATTTGCTTTCAGTTGTACCTGCGGTCTTTTACGGTTTTGCAGGTGTCGCAGCGCTAGTGTTTTTAAAAGCAGGAACAGACGACTTATTAACACCAAGTCTTGCTAACCCGGCAGTGTCGATCGGTTTATCGCTCGTTCTTGGTGCGCTGTTTGGTTATGTCACAGAGAAATTTGCGGGTATATTGTCAAGCGAATAAAAAATACCTGTTTCAAAATAAAAGCTGCCTCTTCTTTTATCAATCAAAAGGGAGGCGGCTTTTTTTAAGTTTCATCACTCTTTTCATTTTTCTCCTGGTCTTTTTTATTCTTAGGCCCACAAATTGTTTGCAAAGCTTTCCATTCACTTGCTGATAAGATCGGAGGGGATGTAATGCGTTCCGATTGATTAAAAAACTCAATCCGCTTACTTGTGGCTGGGTGAGTATTCAACCAACCTAAAAAGCTTCTGTCTTGTTTTTTGTTTTCCTTGGTAACAGAGTTTTGTTTGTCTTCTTGGGTCTTTTCTTTTTTGGTCTTTGTGAGTTCTGCTTTTTTGTTAACAAGTCGCTCAAAAAAGCCTGCTAACGGCCTTGTATCAATAGAAACTTTTGTCAATATTTCAGCGGCATGATCATCAGCTTGTTGTTCCGCATTGCGGCTATAACCTGATTGCGCCAGCAAAAAAGCCAAGTCACCAAATGTGCCAGATTCGCCAGCAGTTAAAATTTGAATCAGTGTGATCAGGCCAACCGCACGCACAATGCCCGCTTCTGGGTGGCGCTCAATCGAATGCCCCATTTCATGAGCAATCACCCCGGCCACTTCATCCGGGCTATCAGCCTGTTCAATAAGTTTTCCTGAAACAACAATCTGATCCCCAGGGGCAGCAAAAGCATTAACAAAATTAAGATCAACCACCTGAATGTTAAATGTCATGCCCTTTGGAGTTGCTGGGTAAAGACGCGTAAGCAGTTTTTCAAGCGCGGCATCTCCTTGGGGAGTTGAGCAAGTCTTTTTGTCTTTACGGATCGTTTTAACCACCCCTTGCCCGAGCGTGATACGAGCTGTATCGGGCAATATACGGGCAACACTGTTGGCAGGGCTGATAATATCAAAATAGGTAAGGGCCCAAAATAAAACCAAGGCACTAGCAATACCAAGCGGCCATTTTAATAATGACCACTGATGAGCCTGGTGGGTGATATTTGGCGCATGATCAAGAATGCGTTTGGCAAAATTTTCTTGAGTTACAAACAATCGTTCGTTTTGAGCAGTTGTACTGGTCAGTAAAACTTGGTCATCAGTATCATGAACAGGGTGGGGGGACCGAATGTCTTCATAGGACCACTGGTGAGGGACACTAGAGGGTTGATCAATGCGGCGAAAAACCATATTGGTATGCTGTAATTCAATCTCCACCTCATGAGCAACAGCTGTTTTACCATCACTCCAACGGCCTTTCCATGTGCGAAATATGGTCATTAAAATAGGGTCCCAAAAAGCTATTCACCAAGATTATATACTGACATTAGCTGGTTTTTAAAAGGGATGGGGCTTATTTTACGAGGCCCCACCCCTTTTATAATTTAGAAAATTTAATTGAATTTTTTGAAATTAGAAGGAGGATACATCAAACCCTTCTGCGAGCCCTTCACCGGTTTTGCTCAAATTTTGGCTGCTTTGTTCAATTGAGGCAATATCAACAGTCCCATTAAACGATAAGTTATTGACAAAATAGCCAAATAAGCGGGCAATGGCGACAGGTGTCAAGATTGATAATGAAAACATAACAATCAAGAAATTGCTCAAAGTGATCCAAATCAGGCCGCCCGCAGTGGTTGTTAATGCAAAGCTGCCATTTGAAAACTGCGTATGCTCAGCAACATAATTATAATATTTAGATTGATACCAAGCATAAACAACCGCCAGGAAGAGAATAAAAACAATGTAATAACCAATCATTTTCAATTGTATAAAAAACATTTGTTCCGGGTTTGGGATACCGCTCAATTGTAAAGCTATCAGTTGATCAAATAAGGGCTTGATCAAAATAAATAAAACACCCAAACCAATTAAAAAACCAATCCAGGGTACAAAATAATACTTGTATAATGACTTAGAAGTGCCGGTAAATTTCATGGGCATTTCACCAAAGTGAGTATTGTCAGTGATGATTTTCTGCAGCTTGATACTTTGCCAAGGCACAGCAAGCCCAAATGATATGAGCGCAACCAAGCTTGTCCAAAAGGTGGTCCAGGCATAACGCCATGCAGAGCCCTTTAACGCACCGCGAATGCCGCGCCACTGCGTACGAGAAAGACGGTACCTGTTCGCATTGTAAATGGCAACGCCAACTAAGTAAATCATAAACAAATAAATGACTATAATTCCCGCAATTGCCCCAGGGTGATTCTCACCTAACCAAAGCTGCAAACCGACAATAGCGAGAATTAAGGGCAGAAACACCGCAAACATTACAATTAAAAAACCTAAAAACAGCTCCATGCCAGTGCCAGTATACTCAAGCGGTTCATTATTGACACGCACATTGTTCCAAAGGCGCTTGCGAACCTCCGTTTTGCCCCAGAAGTGATAGAGAAATAGGGTAATAATTTTTAAAAAGAAGATTTTAAATCCAAGCCCAACAAAATTAGAGCCCTTACCAGTCCAGGCAATATCGAGCGGTTGACCCGAATGGGTTGATGAATGCGGTTCCATAACTTTCCCTCCAGAGATGGTTGTCAACAAATCGACTACAATGAGATCAAAGCCCTAACTGAAAAGCGTAGGGCAGACCCTTATTTCTAAAAGCCAAGCTATACTTGAAAATGACGTCAGAATGAACACATGATTTTCATTCTGACCCTAGTATTCACTTGGTGCCTATTAAGTCGTAATGGCTACAAAAATGGTTCAATAATCGGTATTGATTGCAAGTAACTGGTTTTGCGCGCAAATTCGCCAATTATCATAAGACATCAAATATTTTTTCTCTTGGTGAAATCAATCATTTCAGCTATGTTTTGTGACTTTTCAGTCACGCAGTGCGCCCTATTTGCCCCGATTGTGCCATAAAGTCTCATCATAATCACCAATGTCGATAGAAAGATTTTGGGGATCTGGATTTTTAGTTTGGTTTATCCTTACTTGCTCTTTCTTTTTGGGCGGGGTCTTGGTTGTTTTGTATGTCGTATGCAATCAAAGATCATTATTTCTGGATATTTGGGTTTTGAGGTTGGTGAGCACTGATTAAGTGTGGGCGATTGGCTTTACTCTGATCAGGACAATGGGCTATGTAAGGGGCTTGTTTCAGCCAATTAAAGAAAAAGTTTGAGAATAAATTATGGATGCAAATTCCTTTGATAAATCTAAATTGCCAAGCCGTCATGTAACTGAAGGGCCAGACAGGGCGCCGCATCGGTCTTACTATTATGCCATGGGGCTCAAAGAAGAAGAAATTCACCGCCCCTTTGTTGGCGTTGTCTCTTGTTGGAATGAGGCGGCCCCTTGTAACATTGCCCTGATGCGCCAGGCCCAGGCCGCCAAAGCCGGGGTGAAAGACGGGCTTGGCACCCCGCGCGAATTTTGCACCATTACCGTTACTGATGGCATCGCCATGGGCCATCAGGGCATGAAGTCATCTCTTGTTTCCCGCGAAGTCATTGCAGATTCAATTGAACTTACCATGCGCGGCCATTGTTATGATGCTATGGTTGGTTTGGCAGGCTGCGATAAATCTTTGCCCGGCATGATGATGGCCATGGTGCGCTTAAATGTGCCCAGTGTGTTTATGTATGGCGGCTCCATTTTGCCTGGTAAATTCAAAGGCAAAGATGTCACCGTTGTTGATGTGTTTGAAGGTGTTGGTCAGCATTCAGCCGGTAAAATGTCTGACGATGATTTGCATGAGCTAGAATGTGTTGCCTGTCCAAGTGCAGGCTCTTGTGGGGGCCAGTTTACCGCCAACACCATGGCTTGTGTGTCAGAGGCCATTGGCCTTGCCTTGCCAAGTTCATCTGGTGCCCCGGCCCCATATGAAAGCCGCGATGAATATGCCGCTGCCAGTGGCCGCCAGGTGATGGAACTGATAGCCAAAGGCATTCGCCCGCGCGATCTTGTCACCCGCAAATCTTTGGAAAATGCAGCCACGGTTGTGGCCGCCTCTGGCGGTTCGACCAATGCAGCCCTGCACTTGCCAGCCATTGCCCATGAAGCTGGCATTGATTTTGATTTATTTGAAGTGGCCGAGATCTTCAAAAAAACGCCTTATATTGCTGATTTAAAACCAGGTGGCAAATATGTTGCCAAGGATATGTATGATGTCGGCGGGGTGCCAATGTTGTTGAAAACGCTGCATGATGGCGGCTATTTGCACGGTGATTGCCTCACAGTAACAGGCAAAAGCTTAGAAGAGAATCTTGAAGGCGTCACTTTTGATGACAATCAAGATGTGATTTATCCGGTTTCCAACCCGATCACGCCGACAGGCGGCGTTGTCGGCCTGAAAGGCTCCTTGGCACCAGATGGGGCAATCGTGAAGGTTGCCGGCCTGCACGTATTGAAATTTGAAGGCCCTGCCCGGGTGTTTAACAGCGAGGAAGAGGCCTTCCAAGCTGTTGAGAATAAAAATTACAAAGAAGGTGATGTCATCATCATTCGCTATGAAGGGCCCAAAGGCGGCCCCGGCATGCGCGAAATGCTTTCAACAACTGCCGCCCTATATGGCCAAGGCATGGGTGACAAAGTTGCCTTGATCACCGATGGCCGCTTTTCTGGCGGCACGCGTGGCTTTTGTATCGGCCATGTAGGGCCAGAAGCCGCCGAAGCCGGGCCAATTGGCCTGCTGGAAGATGGTGATATCATCACCATTGACGCAGTATCTGGCACGCTTGATGTGAAATTGTCGCCAGAAGAGCTGGAAGAACGCCGCGCCAAATGGCAACCGCGTGAGACCGATTATCAAAGCGGCACATTATGGAAATACGCCCAACAGGTTGGGCCCGCGCTCAAAGGCGCTGTGACACACCCAGGAGGTGGCAAAGAAGTTGTTTGTTACGCAGACATATAAGCTAGTCAGACGTTTTATCCAACGTTTGCATGTTGTTCAAAGTGCCAGAAAGGCACTTTGGGCGGCACGTTTTGTCATGGCATGCGCTTTCATTGTGTTGTTAAATCAGAGCACATCTGTCGCCCAAGATCATAACCATTCATTTGATCCTGCTGACCATGACGTGATTGAACGCTCTAAACTGCCTGATCTACAAGTTGATGACGTCCCTCCCATTCAAGAGGAGGGGCATAAAGGAAAAATTGACTCAAATGGTTTGGCGGTTAGCTCCAAAGCAATCCCTCCAAAAGCACCGATTGCCTCTTCTTTGCAGCGGGCGTTGAAAGCTTACAAGGAAAAGCGAATTGTTGAGGCCATATCAGGTTTTGAACAAGCAGCTGAAAACAATTCCTTTATTGCCCGATTTTTGCTGGCTTATATTTACCAAACAGGCAAAGGCGGCGTTGTAAACCATCGCCGTGCCTATGACTATTACCGTCAAATCACCGTTGAATTTGCCGATGCTGATATTCAATCAACCCGCAAAGTCCCTTATGTGGCTCATGCCTTTGTGCAATTGGCCCGTTATATGGAAGCCGGCGTTAAAGAACTGGATATTAAAGCTGACCCAAGATTGGCCCGTATTCTTTTTGAAAAGGCAGCTTATTATGGCGATGTGGAAGGTCAATATCAGTTGGGTCGTTTTTTAATTGAAACCGGGCGCGGACGGAACGTAAAATTAGGCCAACGTTGGCTCACCCGGGCAGCGATGAAAAACAATGCTAAGGCGCAAGCCTATTTAGGCGCTCTTTATTGGCAAGGTGACCTAGTCCCGCGCAAACAAGCTCTAGCTTTGGCCTGGATTGAATTTGCCCGTCGCAACGCCACTGGTTCTGTAAAACGCCAAGTTGAGCGCCTGTTTGAGGCTGTACGTTATGATATGTCGCTCAAACAGCACAAACGGGCCAAGCGTTATATTGCCCGGCTGAAAACAAAATATAATGTTTTATGGCGCGAAGAACCTATGCGCGAGCAAGAACGCGAACAAAAGTTATTGGACGGCATTATTCTGGCAGAACCCCCTCAAGGTTTGGATCAAGAACAGCTAGAAGCAAAAGGCCCGGCCAATAATTATCCCGATGTTGGAACGCATAGAGATGAAGCACAAATAGAGCGCTATGGTCATGGCGACTACGACCGCGCCCCCTCAAGCTTTGGCTTTCAACTGTTCGACTATGGCGGTGCCGCAGGCCAGTAAGGGGCTGTTTTGCCATCAACCCCAATTAAGGTTGCTAAGACTTATAAAATTTCCAGCCCGAGCAACAACCCATCATAAGCGCTTGATAATTGCTGATCGCTAATACAATAGGGCGGCATTAAATAGACCGTGTTGCCCAAGGGCCGAATGTTGAAACCTTTAGCCAAATAATGATCTCTTAAACGAACACTGGCCTCAGATTTATAAGCCCCGGTTTGCCCGGCCAAATCAAAAGCAAGCAAAGACCCGCAAATACGCGGTTTTTCCACTTTGTCATGACGGGCAAGGCTGGCCACGAATTTTTCATGGTTGCTTTTAATGCGCGCGATTTTTTCAAGCGTTTTGTCTTCCTCAAAAAGTTCCAACGACCGAACGGCAACAGCCGCCGCCAGAGGGTTCGCCGTAAAAGAATGGCCATGGGCCAGCGCTTTAGAAAAATCGTCTCCCAAAAAAGCATCAAAAATATCATCCTTTGCCACGGTGACAGACAAAGGCAACATGCCCGCTGTAAGCCCTTTTGACAAACAGATTAAATCGGGTTGCACATCGCATTGTTGATGGGCAAACAAAGATCCTGTGCGCCCAAACCCTGCGGCAACTTCATCAAATATCACCAAGATCCCAGCGTTGCGGGCAAGCTCAACCACTTGCTGGATAAAGACAGGGCGACAAAACCGCATGCCGCCAGCCCCTTGGAACAGCGGTTCAATGATAATGGCAGCGGTTTGATCACCATATTGATCAATTGTGTTGGCAAGGGTTTCTAGTGCTTTGGCTTCGGTTTGTTCAACTTCATTGTCACCAATAAAGGTGGGCGCAAAAGGCACGGCATGCACTTGGCACAACAGGTCTTCATAAAGATTAAAAAAGCCAGAGCCCTTACCAACAGCCATGGCCCCAAATGTATCGCCATGATAGGCCCCCTCAAAGGCTATAAAGTGAGAGCGGTTTTTCCCCTCTTTCTTGTTGCGCCAATATTGAAAGGCAATTTTTAAAGCCACCTCAACAGAGGTCGAACCATTGTCAGAAAAAAACACTTTTGATAAAGGCGCCCCTAACTGCTCGGTCAGATTTGTTGCCAAACGAACCGCAGGCTCATGGGTAAAGCCGGAAAACATCACATGGCAAAGCTCAGCCCCTTGTTTGGCAAGCGTTTCCACCAACGCTGGATGGCT
>JANQQH010000012.1 GCA_028285025.1 Hyphomicrobiaceae bacterium
GGAAGGTCATAAAGGTTCTTGTCCATTGGATCACCAGGATGGATTTTATTCTCAATCCCATCAAGGCCAGCCATCAACATGGCCGAAAACGCCAAGTAAGGGTTCGCTGCAGGGTCTGGGAAGCGGATTTCAATCCGTTTGCCTTTCGGGTTCGACACATGCGGGATCCGGCAAGAAGCTGAACGGTTGCGAGAAGAGTAAGCCAGCAACACTGGAGCTTCATAACCTGGTACCAACCGTTTGTATGAATTTGTAATCGGGTTAGAAAAGGCATTGATAACTTTAGCGTGTTTCAAAATGCCGCCAATGTAATGCAAGCACGTCTCTGACAAATCCGCATATTGCGACCCAGCAAATTGTGGCTGGCCATCTTTCCAGATTGATTGGTGAACGTGCATGCCAGTACCATTATCGCCAAAAACAGGCTTTGGCATAAAGGTGGCTGATTTGCCATAAGCATGCGCCACATTGTGCACCGCATATTTATAAGTCTGCACATGGTCAGCAACACGCAGCAATGTGTCAAACTTCATGCCCAATTCATGTTGAGCCGCTGCCACTTCGTGGTGGTGCTTTTCTACAGAAACACCCATGTCTTTTAAAACGCTTAGCATTTCAGAACGAATATCTTGGGCGCTATCAACTGGCGGCACAGGGAAGTAACCACCCTTTGTGCGTGGACGGTGGCCAAGGTTACCCATTTCATATTCTGTGTCACAATTGCTTGGCAGTTCAGTTGAATCCAGCTTAAAGCCGCAATTGTAAGGATCTGAAGAAAAGCGCACATCATCAAACACGAAAAATTCAGGCTCTGGCCCAAAATAAGCAGTGTCACCAACACCAGTTTGTTTTAAGTAATTTTCTGCCTTGCGCGCAATCCCGCGAGGGTCACGCTCATAATATTCACCTGTGTCAGGCTCTGTAATGTCACAGTAAAACGCCATGGTAGATTGGGCAAAAAATGGATCAATATGAGCCGTCGCAAGATCAGGCATAAGCATCATGTCAGACTGAGAAATATCCTTCCAGCCAGCAATTGAAGAGCCGTCAAAGGCAACACCATCTTCAAACATATCTTCATCAACACATGTTACATCCATCGTAACGTGCTGCACTTTACCACGTGGATCGGTAAAACGAAGGTCGACAAATTTAACATCATCAGATTTAATTTTCGCCAACACACTACTTACATCAGCCATATCTGTTATCCCCTTTTCATGAATCTTTTAATTGGGTAGGTTTCATTAATTTAAAGGCACTCTCTTAAGCCTTATGGCAAAAGCTCAAACGAGCAAGTTTTATAAAAAAATTAAACGGCTTCTTGACCGGTTTCCCCTGTCCGTATCCGAATAACTTCTGAAATATCAGAAACAAAAATCTTACCATCACCGATACGACCTGTTTTGGCCGCCGCCTGAATGGCTTCGACAGCTTTTTCCAACATTTCTTCAGTGGTGACAACTTCTAATTTCACCTTTGGCAAAAAGTCGACCACATATTCAGCCCCGCGATAAAGCTCTGTATGTCCTTTTTGACGGCCAAAACCTTTGGCTTCAACAACTGTAATGCCTTGCAAACCAACTTCTTGCAAAGCTTCTTTAACCTCGTCCAATTTAAAGGGTTTAATGATTGCTTCTATTTTTTTCATAACCCAACCGCTCTCCTTGATTTATGCTCGGCCCATGATTTGTACGTCGCATGTCAAAATGGTGAGAAATCACCAAATTTTATTGAACATGCTGGTATAAACCGCGAAATACGATAATATTTGAACATCCATTTGCACCGCCTGTGCCAATTCAAACAAAGAGAAATAAAGTTAAGAAAAACAAGATATTAAAAAAATGAACCGCAGAAAGTCATTCTTTAATAAAAAGTAAAAGCCTAAAATTTAGGCAAAATGATTAATTGTTAATCAGGATGTTTGTTTAATGTTTAATCAGTGAAAAAGGTGAAACAAGCGAAAGGCCCAAATTGATAGAGCTGATACAAATTAAGAAAATGCAAGCCGCCGATCAATATGCCATTGATCATGGCATTAGCGGCCAATTTTTGATGCAACAAGCTGGCCAGCATGTGGCAAGCAAACTAGAAGAGATTTGCCAAGGGCCTTGTCATGTTCATATCTTAGCCGGACCTGGCAATAATGGCGGCGATGCTTTTGTCGCCGCCCGGCTTTTAAATCAGCGAGGGTATAAGATTTCTCTCGATTTGATTGGTAAACAAAACCAACTTTCAGGTGACGCCAAAGCCATGGCGCGAGCTTGGCAGCAAAGCGGCGGGCAAATTCATGAAGGATCAGATTTAAAACAGCTAAGCAGGGCCGAT
>JANQQH010000027.1 GCA_028285025.1 Hyphomicrobiaceae bacterium
CACCTTCAACACCAAAAAGTTCCTCTTCCATCCGATCAGGCGCCATCACAGCCGCATTAAGGACAACAAAAGGGCCAGAAGGGCGCAAAGATTTTTCATGCATAACCCTGGCTGCCAATTCTTTACCACACCCAGAAGGGCCAGTGAACATAACCCGGCTATTGGTAGGGGCCACTTTTTCAATTTTTTGTTTTAAGCCGGTGATAGCAGCCGAAACACCGATTAGTTCGCTGCTATGGGCGCTTTTTTCTTTTAATTCTTTATTTTCTCGGCGCAGCTTGGAAGCCTCTAAGGCCCGCGAGGTAATCAATAGCAGACGGTCAGCTTTAAAGGGTTTTTCAACATAATCATAAGCCCCAAGTTTAATCGCAGTCACTGCCGTCTCAACATTTCCATGACCAGAAATAATCACAATTGGCAAATCCGGATGGCGTTTTTTCATCTGGTTTAACACTTCCAAACCATCCATACGGCTGCCTTGCAACCAAATGTCTAGAATAACCAAATGGGGCTTGCGTTCTTCTACAGATAACAGCGCTTCATCACTGTTCTTGGCCAGTCTGGTACTATAGCCTTCATCTTCTAAAATGCCTGAAACGAGTTCTCGAATGTCTGCCTCATCATCAACAATCAGAATGTCTGAAATCATTATATAACCCTATTAACGTCTAATAACTCTTTTATTTAAAAGCGTTTTTAACGCTTCTGTTTGTTTAACTAGTCTTTTTATCTCAAAACGATAATTTGTTTTGAGTAAAACATCTTTAATGAGCAAGGGGCACAACACTTGCTTTTGCCCCTTCTTTTGGCTGTTTAGACCCGGAAGAGTCTTCTTTTTTAATTTGCGTTGGTTTGGTTAAAGGAAAGACCAGGCTGATTTTCGCCCCGCTCTTTCTGTTTTTTGTCAAAGGGGCATCTGCAAGGCGCAAAGAGCCTCCATGTTGTTCAATAATACGTTGCACAATGGCAAGCCCTAAGCCAGTCCCTTTTTCACGGGTGGTCATATAGGGCTCAGTGAGCCGGTTGCGTTTGTTCTTGGGCAACCCGCAACCATTATCAATCACATCAATATGAACCCAGTCATCGTTCACATTAAGTTTGGTGATAATTTTCCCTTTAACCTCTTGTCCGCCCTCTTTAGCTGCAGCAATGGCTTCACTGGCATTTTTCACCAAATTAGTAATGGCTTGACTAATCAGCCGCCTGTCGAAATAGGCAATGGCCGGTTCATTCGGCACATCGATTTTAAAATCAATTTTGCTTTCACTCACCTGAAACAAAAACACAGCTTCAGTGATCACATCGCGCAAATCTTGAAATTCCATTGTCGGGGTCGGCAGACGAGCAAAAGAAGAAAACTCATCAACCATGCGACCAATATCGGCCACTTGGCGAATGATTGTATCTGTACATTTGTCAAACACTTCACGGTCATCGGAAAGTTTTTCACCATATTTGCGCCGAATGCGTTCCGCAGATAGTTGAATGGGAGTAAGCGGGTTTTTAATTTCATGGGCAATGCGCCGCGCAATGTCAGACCAAGCACTGTTGCGCTCAGCACTGACCAACTCAGTGATATCATCAAAGGTAATCACAAAACCATAATCTTGTTCATCTGAGCCTTCTTCCGTGACACGCACAGCAAAACTGCGCTCAATATCATTGACCATCAGTGTAATTTGTTTTTCAGCAAACGTTTTTTCATGGCGCTTCAAATCTTGCCAAACATCATGAATTTCAGGAATGGCAAATTTTAAATGTTTGCCAACGATATCTTCTTCATCTTTTGCCAAATGATTGCCAGCACTTTTATTGACCAGATTAATCTTACCGTTTAAATCAGCCCCAATGATACCAGCGCTCACACTTGATAAGACCGCCTCAATAAACCGGCGTCGCTCATCAATGGTCTGATTAGCCTCCATTAAATTAGAATGTTGCTGACGCAATTGGCACGTCATATTGTTAAATGTTGCGCCCAAATGGCCAACATCACCATCTTGTTTTTTAACATCAACTTGTGTATCGAGGTCCCCACCAGATACCTTTTGTGCTGCCCTGATCAGGTCACGAATGGGCGCAATAATGCGGTTGGCCAGCCAGATTCCCAACCAAACAGCAGCCAACAACAAAATCATAGCAATCAACACATACATAAGACCGAACGCTAATTGAATGCCAGCTCTGTTATTTTGCAAAGCCTTGTATGCATTAATATGTTCTCGTGTTCTATTAAGATGTTTGATCACATTTTGATTGACTTGACGATAAACATACAAATAAGCGTCAGGAATTTTTTCTAGCTTTTTAATGGCTGCCAGCTCATTGGTTGGCCCCGGGGGGATGATCACCACTTTGCCCGCATTCACAGAAGCCATAATCAAAGGATTGGGAAATGATAACGCCCTGTCCGGTTCGGTTGCTGCTTCAGCCAGTATCGAGCCATCATCTTTAAACACATAGGCCATTTGCAAGGTACGCAAGGCTGTTTGTGAAGTCAGTAATTGGGTGAATTTTTCTTTATTCCCATTCACTCCTTCCCAACCTTCATCAATATCAGTGGCCATTGCCAAAATATCTGAGCGGATCACTTGGCCATGTTCATCAAGAAAAGAGCTCGCCACGTCTCCTGAACTATTAATGATTGAGTTAATACGCTTGGAAAACCAATAGTCTAAACGCTGATCCAGAGAAAAACTGGCAAAAATGGCCAATATAATTGCAGGCAACAAAGCAATTAATGAAAACAAACTAACAATACGAATATGCAACTCAGCGCCGGCCGTATGCCCTTTGCGATCCTTCCATAAAAGGTAAATTTGCCAAAACACAATGGTAACAAGCGCTAAAATCAGCGCACAATTGATCAGCAAAACAGTTATAACAACATTGTCCGAAGGCGCAATGGAGGTAAGGCCGGTTAAAATAAGAAAAGTGACAATGGCAGACAACAATGCCAACACAACGATGACCAAACCTGCCCGAAATAATAACGGTCGATCAATAGAGGGTCTTATTCTTCCTCTTAAGCGGCCTTTAGAAAACATATGAGTTTGAGCATTTGAAGAAGGTCCAATCGATTGATCGCCTTGAATTTGCTGCTGCTCTATGACGCTATTCTCAGATGGCATAAGGTACCCAAAAACTAATAAAACCTAAAACAGGGACAAAGCCTTTTGATAATGACAAAGCGACCGCTTTCCCAAATTGAAAAAAGTCCATCCCTCTTGTGCTCAACGATATAACTGTTACATTTCTTATTATTTTTTTAATTGTTGTGATAAAGCCTCACCAAAAGCCTGTTGCTCATGAGTGACAGTTTTTTGCATAAAAGACAAGTTCTTTTTGCTGCGTCAAATGCATCTGTCCACAATGATGTTTACATGACACTAACTGGCGTATTATGGCAACAAAAAGGGCATTTGCAAAAAAATATGAAATCAATGTTAATAAGGTGTGGAACGCCCACTTTGAGATTGATGTGTCGCTAATTAGTTACGGATAATCTGAAAGTCAATTTCAAGGTCCTTAATCTTTTTGCGCAAGGTGTTTCGATTAATCCCAAGCATTTCAGAAGCTCTGATCTGATTGCCATTGGTGGCCGCCAGAGAGGCTATGATTAAGGGTTTTTCAACTTGTTTGATCACCCGTTCATACAGACCAACCGGTGGCAAATCGGTGCCAAAAGATGAAAAATAAGTATGCAAATAATTAGCAACAAAATCTGGCAAAGATTTTTCCTGTTCCAAAATAGGCTCTGAATGAAGAGACGTTTGCTCCAACTCTTCTTCAATACATGTTTTTGTAATCACATCTTCAGGATGCAAAGCGGCAATGCGCTGAACAAAATTTTCAAGTTCTCTAACATTACCTGGCCATTGATAGCTCTGCATGCGTTTAACCGCATCCGGCTCAAACCGCTTGACTGGTAAGCCTTGCGTTTCCGCTTTGCGTAAAAAGTGATGAGCCAAATCAGAGATATCATCCAGCCGCGCGCGCAAAGGCGGCACATTAATAGGAACCACGTTTAATCGATAGAATAAATCTTCACGAAAAGTGCCATTTTGAATCAATTTTTGCAAATCTCTGTGCGTGGCCGCTACAATGCGCACATCTGTTTTAATCGGTACACGCCCACCAACACGCGTGTATTCACCTTCTTGCAAAACGCGTAACAAACGCGTCTGTGCTTCAAGCGGCATATCGCCAATCTCATCAAGAAACAACGTGCCACCTTCAGCTTGCTCAAAACGGCCAATATGGCGCCCTTGCGCACCAGTAAACGCCCCCTTTTCATGACCAAACAATTCAGACTCAATCAACTCTCGCGGAATAGCCGCCATATTGATGGCAATAAAAGGTCCTGATGCACGGTTAGAAAAATCATGTAACGCACGCGCAACAAGTTCTTTGCCTGTCCCAGATTCGCCCCGGATCATGACCGACAAATCTGTCTTCATCACACGAGCAATGATCCGATAAATTTCCTGCATGGCAGTAGAGCGTCCAATCAAGGGGAGTTGCTCATCATCCCCAGACTGCAAAGCCACAGTTGTAATCTCTTTGGGCTCTTCTAAGGCCCGCTCGATAACACCGATAAGTTCTTTTAAATCAAATGGTTTTGGCAGATAATCAAACGCCCCTTTTTCAGATGCTTGGATCGCCGTCATAATGGTATTTTGCGCGCTCATAACTATAATCGGCAAATCGGGGCGTTGTTTTTTGATTTGAGGGATTAAATTAAAAGCATTTTCATCAGGCATAACCACATCTGTAATAATCAGATCTCCATCTCCGGCCTGAGCCCAACGCCAGAGCGTAGCAGCATTGCTAGTAGCGCGCGGGGAATAACCAGCGCGGCTCAAGGCCTGGGTAAGAACAGTGCGAATAGAAGCATCATCATCAGCAATGAGAATTTCTTGGTTGGTCATAAGCTACCTTACTGATCTTTAAAATTGTGGATTTCGTTTGACGTTTCAGCCATGGGCAGCAAAACACGAAAAATTGTGCCTTGCTTATTGCTATCACATTCGATGGTACCACCATGATCTGAAATCATTTTAGCGACTAATGCCAAACCAAGGCCCGAACCATTGGCTTTGCTGGTCACAAACGGATCAAACAAGTGCGGTAAAATATCTTCACGTACCCCGGGCCCATTATCTTCAATGATGATTTCAAGCGGTAACAACACGCGTTCTTTGGTACCAGGCAGTGTTAGCCTAAACCCAGGGCGAAAAGAAGTTGAAAGTGTGATAACAGGCTGATCTGGGCCTTCATTCTCACCCAAAGCTTCGGCAGCATTTTTGACCAAATTGAGAAAAATTTGGATCAAATTATCTCTATCACCAGAAACCTTAGGCAAACTGGGGTCGTAAATCTCTTTAACTTCGATGGCACTGGCAAACCCTTTGCGGGCAAGTTCGGTGACATGATGCAAAACAGTGTGAATATTCACCGGCGCGGCTTTAATCGGGCGCTCGTCCCCAAAAACTTCCATACGATCAACTAAGTCTCTAATGCGATCTGTTTCTTGGCAGATCAATTGCGCCAGCATTTGATCATCTTCCTCAACTGCCGTCTCCAATAGCTGAGCGGCACCGCGAATACCTGACAAAGGATTTTTTATCTCATGGGCCAGCACCGCTGCTACCCCATTAACCGTGCGCGCAGCCCCGCGATAACTTAACTGGCGCTCAATCAT
>JANQQH010000032.1 GCA_028285025.1 Hyphomicrobiaceae bacterium
AGAACAAACGATTGAATAGCGACAATGTCAGACCAGCTCTTTATTCCACAACTGTACTTAATTCTCGATCTGGAGCGATCTGGCGACCCGTTAGCTGAAATTGAAGCGGTTTTACAAGTTATGCCGATCGCCTCACTCTTCATCAAAGACACGCCCCAAACTGTTGTGAGCCAAAATTTGGTTACAAGCTTGCAAGCCCATAATATTGCCGTTCTTGTCGAGGATAGTGAAAAGCTAAGAACACTCAAGGCAGATGGGGTTCACTTAAACACTGATGAGCTTTGGGCTTTTGAGCAAACAAAGCAAGCCCTTGATGAAAAGGACATCATTGGAGTTTGTGCGCAATCGTCACGCCATGGCGCTATGACCATTGCTGAACAAGGGGCAAGTTACATTGCCATAAACATGGCAGGTGCCAAAACAGATGAAGAAAACGAGCAACAAATAATGGATGAAAACCAATCAGCGCCAACCATAGATTGGTGGATTGCCCTTTTTGAGACCCCTTGTGTGGCTTGGAATATTGACACCATTCAAGCTGCTCTATCAGCCCAGCGGAAGGGTGCCGATTTTCTGGCTCTGGCCCCTTGCTTGTGGCAACAAGGGAAAAACACATTTAACGTCATCCAACAGTTACAAACTGCATTGAACGAAAACATAACAGAGTGCAACAACTGAAAATTTTCATGACCACCCCTTTTTTTTATATGCCAAGCTTTAAACACCTCTTGTTTTTTGGGGGCGTGATAACAAGCCTCGTTTTATCTCTAGCGCCTGTTTATGCTGAAAAAAAAGACAAACCGATTTTAGGTGAACAAGCCTATCTGGCTTTTGAAGAGGGCAAATATTTAACGGCTCTTAAATTAGCCAAGCAGGCGGCGGCAAAGGGACAAGTGAATGCCTATACCCTGATTGGGCGCATTTATGCTGGGGGGCTGGGGGTGCCTAAAGACATGAAAGCTGCGGCCCAATGGTATGAAAAAGCAGCTGCTAAAGAAGATGTTCACGCCCTTGTTGCTTTGGGGCGTCAATATGCGTTAGGGGAAGGGGTCAAGCGTTTGCCCTTAAAGGCAGCTAACCTTTTTGAAAAAGCAGCCCTCAAGGGGGAGCCACAAGCTCAATATAACCTTGCTCTTATCTACGCTAAGGGAAATGGACGCAAAACAGACCTACATGAAGCTTTTAAATGGATGCAAAAGGCCGCCCAAAATGATCTGGCTGTTGCTCAATATAATTTGGGAACCCTTTATGCTCTTGGCCAGGGCACGCCAAAAGATTTAGCAAAAGCTGCCCTATGGACGAAGAAAGCAGCTACAGCAGGCATTTCAGATGCTGAGCTTGATTATGCCATCATGCTGTTTAAGGGACGTGGGGTGAAAAAAGATATTAAAGGTGCCTTTCGCTTTTTTAGAAGCAGCGCGTTTAAGGGTAATCCGGTGGCGCAAAATCGGTTGGCGCGTCTTTATGCTTACGGTATCGGAACGGAGCCTGATCCGGTGGAAGCCGCAAAATGGCACATGATCGCCCGCCAAGCCGGGGTCACAGATGTAAAGATGGATTTGTTCATTGCCAACCTGCCAAAAGATATGAGGCAAAAGGCCCAGCAAAAGGTTGATGAGTTACAAGGAACCAATGGGCTTTATTAAGTCTACCCGCTTTATCTTATCCATATAATCTTGACGGCCCCTTGTTTTGCCCTTAAAGCAAGATCAAAACACCTATAAAACAAGGCTACGCGCGATGAAAATTAACGGCAATGAAATTCGCCCAGGTAATGTTATCCAACACAAAGGGGGGCTTTGGGCGGCTGTCAAAACTCAGGCTGTCAAACCGGGCAAAGGCGGCGCCTTTAACCAGGTGGAGCTTAAAAACCTGATTGACGGTACCAAACTTAATGAACGCTTTCGCGCCTCTGAGACGGTTGAGCGTGTGCGCCTTGAACAAAAAGATCATCAGTTTTTATATGCTGAAGGCGATATGATGGTGTTCATGGATTTAGAGTCTTATGAACAAATCGAGCTTGAGCGTGACTTTATTGGCGAGCGTGCTGTGTTTTTGCAAGATAATATGAACGTTGTTGTTGAAAGCCATGAAGGCAAACCGATTGGCGTTTCTTTGCCTGATCAAGTGACCCTGGAAGTGACAGAAGCTGAACCGGTGGTCAAGGGGCAAACGGCGGCTTCCTCTAACAAACCGGCCATTTTAGAGAACGGCCTGCGCGTCATGGTGCCACCTTTTATCGGCGTTGGTGAAAAAGTCGTTATCGATACGAATGAAATGATTTATCTGCGCCGAGCAGATTAATTGCAAATTTTGCCCTTTTAAAATTTTTAAGGAATATCGTTTGTGCCCGCTTCCGCTTTAATGAATGTTATGACCAATGCAGCGCGCAAAGCTAGCCGCCGGTTAATCAGAGATTTCAATGAAGTTGAACAATTGCAAGTCTCTGTCAAAGGCCCGTCTAACTTTGTGTCTCAAGCAGACTTAGCATGTGAAAAAACCCTTTTTGAAGAGCTTTCAAAGGCTCGGCAAGGCTATGGCTTTTTAATGGAAGAGCAAGGCGCTGTTGAAGGGGCTGATAAAACTCATCGCTGGATTATTGATCCACTTGATGGCACCACAAATTTTCTACATGGTATTCCGCTGTTTGCTATTTCCATTGCGCTGGAGCGTGAAGGCGAGCTGGTGGCTGCCCTTGTTTATAACCCGGCAATGGATGAAACTTTTTCCGCCGAACGGGGAAAAGGGGCGTTTTTAAATGACCGCCGTATCCGCGTTGCTGGGCGCAAGCAGCTATCTGACTGTGTTGCGGTTACTGGCATTCCGCATCGGGGCAAAAGTGGGCATGAACAGTTTTTAAGCGAACAACGCGTGATTATGAGGCAAGTGGCTGGTGTGCGCCGCACGGGCTCTGCGGCACTGGATTTGGCCTGGACAGCAGCTGGACGTTTTGATGCGTTTTGGGAGCGCAACCTTCAGGCCTGGGATGTGGCGGCTGGCATTTTGTTGGTGCGCGAGGCTGGCGGCATGGTAACGGACTTAGAGGATGGCAATGCCATGCTTCAAAACGGGGATATTTTGGCAGCTAACGCGCCCATTCACAAAGCCATGCTGAAAGTTCTAAACGAGGCGAACTAGGGTCAAAAACGCAAAAGGGCCATGAATGGCTCTTAACAATTATAATAAGCAAAATTTGATTTTACATTATTATAGGCTAATGTTGAGCTCATTGATCAAGAAAAAGGGAGCGTGCCCCACCGCTTTTGAACTGTTAAGTGACTAAAATAATTTGATTTTTATAGTTTAACGAAGTAAAAGTCGGCGTTTGAGCTGGGCGTGAGAAAAGTGTGTCAAAAGCAATAGTAACAGTTTCCAAGCCTGGCGTTTATTTGTGGCGAATGATTGTTTTTTTGATCCTTATTGGCTTTTTGGTGGCCATATTAACCAGTCAAATTAAAACCGCCTTTATGGCAAACCCGGCTCTTAACGGTATGATCGTTGCCGTTTTACTGATAGGTACTTTATTTGCCTTTGGCCAAATCTTGCGGCTTTATCCTGAAATTCGCTGGATTAATAATTTTAGGTTTGCAGACCCTGGCAGCACGCGCGGGGCAAAACCACCCAAGCTGTTGGCCAGCATGGCCAATATGCTGCGTAATCAAGCTGGGCCCTTGAGCCTTTCCACCAATGTCACCAGCTCTATTCTGGATGGTGTTGGCTCGCGCCTTGACGAGGCCAGAGATACGGCACGCTATTTGGTTGGGCTTCTTATCTTCCTTGGTTTGCTTGGCACATTCTGGGGCTTACTGGAGACCATTCAATCGGTTGGTTCAACCATTAGTGCCCTTGATACGTCTGGTAATAATGTCGGGGTTTTCACTGCCTTGAAAGAAGGTTTGCAGGCTCCGCTACAGGGTATGGGCACAGCTTTTTCCTCTTCTTTATTTGGTCTTGCTGGCTCGCTTATTCTTGGCTTTCTTGATTTGCAAGCTGGCCAAGCGCAAAATCGTTTTTATCATGAGACCGAAGAGTGGCTTGCCAGTATGACTGTGGTTTCTGCTGATCAATCAGATGGTGTACCGCAGCAAAATTTTGCCAATATGACTGAGTTGATGCAAACCCTGGCCAACATTGCTCACAGAATGGAACAAGGCAATACAGGCCTTGTTAGCCAGTCAGGTACCAATATAGCCGACACTTTGGAAGCTATGGTCAATCAAATGCGAGCAGAACAAAAAGTTGTGCGCCAATGGATTGATGAGCAGGCCAATCAAAATTCTGAAATGCGCCACTTAATGGCAGAGTTAATGAAAACCCGAGGACGTTAAACCATGGCTTTTGGGCGCGCCAGGCGGCGTTATAATGATGGGGGCTCTTACTGGCCTGGCTTTGTGGATGCTATGGCCACATTGCTGCTTGTTATGACGTTCTTGTTATCGATCTTGTCTGTGGCACAATATTTTGTCACCCAGGAAGCCACTGGCAAAGACAATGCGCTGCAACGCTTAAACCAGCAAATTTTAGAGCTTACCGATTTGTTGGCGCTAGAAAAGAATGAGAAGAAAAATATTGAATCAAGCCTTGCGTTGCTAAAAGCCACTCTGGCTGAAAGCCAATCTAAAAACAAAGAGCTGCAAGGGTTGATTGGCCTTGGAGATGATAAAACCAAAACGGCTCAGTTAGAGATTGCTGAGCTCAACAAACGACTAAAAGGGGAAAAGGAGCTGTCTGAAGAAGCCAGCGCGCAAGTGGCTTTGCTAAACCAACAGCTGGCCGCCCTGCGCCGCCAGATTGCGGCCCTAAATGAAGCGCTGGAGGCTTCAGAGAAAAAAGACAAAGAACAACAAGACCGGATTAAAGATCTGGGGGCACGCCTGAATGTGGCGCTGGCCAAACGGGTGCAAGAACTTAGCTCTTACCGCTCTGACTTTTTTGGTCGGTTGCGCAAATTGCTTGGTAACCGCCCAGGCATTCGCGTGGTTGGTGACCGGTTTGTTTTCCAGTCCGAAGTTTTGTTTCCTTCTGGTTCTGATATTCTCAACCCTGCAGGACAAATTGAAATGAGTAAATTGGCCGCCGCTCTTATCGAAATTGGTCAAGAAATCCCGCCCAATATCAATTGGGTCTTGCGCGTTGATGGGCACACTGACAAACAACCCATTAACACCCCCACCTTCCCTTCAAACTGGGAATTATCGTCTGCGCGCGCCATATCTGTTGTGAGACATTTAATCAGTGAGGGCGTGCCGGCAAGACGGCTTGTGGCCGCTGGCTTTGGTGAATTTCAGCCTTTGGATCCAAACGACTCTTTTGAAGCTTTTGCTAAAAACCGCCGCATCGAATTAAAACTGACAGAAAAGTAAGTGCCTTAACTTCCATTCCATGATTAGACTTTAGCATTTAAGGCCCGCTACAAGCCTCGTAATTTATTTAACCATCAGCTTGCAATTGCGTTTGGGCCAGCTTTGCGTAAACGCCGCCCTGCTCCATTAGGGCTGCGTGAGTGCCCTCTTCAACAATTCGTCCTTGATCCAGAACCAAAATTCGGTCGGCCTTCATTACTGTTGATAGACGATGGGCGATGATAAAACTGGTTCGCTCAGCCATGAGCTCTTGTAAAGCTGTTTGCACCTTTTCTTCATTTTGTGCATCAAGAGCGCTTGTGGCCTCATCAAGCAACAAGATGGGGGCCTCATGCAAAATGGCCCGGGCCAGAGCAAGTCTTTGGCGCTGGCCACCAGACAGGCTTTGCCCACCTTCCCCCACAAATGTGTCATAGCCCTTGTCGAACCGATTGATAAACTCATCAGCTTGGGCCGCTTTTGCAGCCTTTATTACACTTTCTTTGGATGCACCGGGCCTGGCAAAGGCAATGTTGTCATAAACGCTGGCATCAAACAGAGCTGGTTCTTGTGGGACCAAAGCAAATTGAGCGCGCAGGTTATCTAACGAGACGTTTTCAATCGGCACGCCATCAAGTTGGATCTGCCCTTCATCTGGATCATAAAAGCGCAACAACAATTGCAATAATGTGCTTTTGCCTGTTCCTGAACCGCCAACAATGGCAACTTGTTCGCCTGGGTTTACTGTAAAGTTAATGCCATCAAGTACCAAATTTTCTGGCCGGGTGGGATAAGAAAAACTCACATCAGAAAATGAAACTTGGCCGCGCACTTCATCGTCAAATTTTTTGACGGCTTGCTTTTCTTTAACCTGTGATGTCAAATCAAGAAACGCTGTTAAGCGATCTGCGGCACCGGCTGCTTGGGCCACTTCACCCCACACTTCGCTAAGTGCTCCCATCGCTCCGCCAGCAAAAACCGCATAGAGCATAAATTGCACCAAGGCCCCTGGGCTCATCGCGCCGGTCATGACATCGTGGGCACCATACCATAGAATGAAGACAATGCTCGCCATTACTAAAAAGATGGCAATGGCTGTTAACGCGGCCCGTGCCTTGGTCCGTACCAGGCCGGCATCAACCGCTTGTTCATTACTGTTGGAAAATTTTTCAATCACGTGCCGCTGAGCCCCAAAGGCTTGAACTGTGCGGACATTTAAAAGTGCTTCTGAGCCATATTGATTAAGATCAGCCAACACATCTTGCGCCTTGCCAGATAAACGGCGGACCAAGCGGCCATAAAACACCAGTGGCAACACCACAATTGGAATGGCACAAATAACCATAAAGGAAAGAGAGGGTGAGGAGACGACCATCATCACCAAGCCACCAATGAACACGAGCATATTACGCAAAGCTTGGCTGACATTGGCGCGAATGGCTGTGTTGATTAAAGTGGTATCAGCCGCCATGCGAGACATTATTTCACCAGAATGGTTTTGGTCGTAAAAGGCACCGCTGAATGAAATCAGTTTTTGGAAAACGTCTCGCTTTAAGTCTGCAACCAGACGCTCTCCAAGCCAGTATGCACAATAGAATCGCAACGCAGAGGCCATCGCCAAAATAGTGACAATGCCTAAAAGCAATTGGAAGTACCCATCTATCAAAGTCTCATCACGGCCAACAAAGCCTTGGTCTATCACCAATCGAATGGCAAAGGGCAAAACCAAGGTTGAAAGCGCTGCAATCAATAGCGCGCCTAAAGACAGTGCAACCATAACCGGATATCGACGCAGATATGGCATCAAACTTAAAAGGGAATGAGTTTTAGGTTTGGACGTCTTGTCAGTCTTTATTTTTTTATCAAACTCTTGCAGCACAACGGTTATCAAATCATTTTAACTAGAGCGCTAGCCTTTAAAAGAACACCGTTTTATAAAACGCTCTGAGGACAAAAAAACATGGTTCATGCAAAACTTAAGGCTAAGTGCTACGCCTGTCCAGAGCCAAGTTAAAGAAAATCATAGTTCCAGTTAACGCAAAGGAATTTTTTACTGCTTTGACAGTGATGATAAGCAACTTATTGTTGGAACTTAGGCTCAGAACCTATTAATTGCTTTGCTGCAAGGGAGTAAAGGTCAGTCCAGGCTTGGCGCACTTCATCGGTTAATGCTGGGCCTAACCCTTGCTCTAGTGTCCACATTAACGCTTCGGCCACATATACATAATGTTCATCAACAACACCATACTCTTTATTACGTTGGCCTAATCCTTCCACAATTGGTAGAAATTTTTCTGGCGTACGAAGAGTATTGATCAAAACGTTTAAGGCCGCCAGAAGCTTGTTCTTTTGCTCAAACCAGTCTTTAGGAACGATTGTGCTTAAGGTGGGTTCTATTTCAAACAATCGTTGATAAAACAAATCAGCCGCTTGTTCTGAAATTTCGTCTACAAGCGCAAAGCTGTCTTGGATCAAATCAATTTGGTGATCACTTAGTCCTAAAGTGGTTGGTAATTGTTGAGCTTCTTTTTGTTCTAAAAGCTGTGGTCTAATTTCGTCATCAGGTTGATTAAGAGCTGATAAATCAGCCGATGGGTCTGTTAATTCTTTTACTAATGTTGTTACATTGGTGCCCAGGGCATTTACATGTAGGTTCAATGTTTTTAAAATTTCTGCAATTTCTTCGGTTGCTTCTTTGGTCTGTTCTGCCAAAACTTTAACTTCGCCGGCAACGACAGCAAAACCCTTACCGCTTTGCCCTGCACGTGCTGCTTCAATGGTGGCGTTAAGAGCTAATAAATTTGTTTGCCTGGTCACTGCGTTGATTTGACAAGCAACACCGGATACACGATCGATTTGTTCTTTTAAACTGGAAACCTCATCTTCACTATCTTTCAGCGTTTTTTGCAATCCAAGAGAAAGGGGCATAATTTATCCATCCAATTTTCGGTATACTCATTATTTCCGGCGGCATTTTTAAATGCAGGAGTTGAAAATCATTTTTAACAAGTGGCTGAGTCACGTAAACAAACTCTTAAAACTAGTCTGTATCAGCTATTTCATAATGGTCAGTTTTTTGTCTGCTTAATAGGTCCTGAGCCTAGCTAAAATGGGCAAGACAAATATTCAATTCTATTGTTTTTTTAGTATGGCAGCCACTCTTTTGCGCAACTTGGGAACGTAATCAGACTCAAACCAAGGATTTTTCTTTAACCAATTGGTGTTGCGCCATGACGGGTGGGGCAAAGGTAAAAAAGCTGGCTTGGTCTTTGCCGACAAATAGGTTTGATAGTCAGATACGATCTCTTGCAAGGAACATTTAGAAGAAAGCTGTAAATGATAATCCATTGCGTAACGCCCAACCACCAAAATCAACTCAAGTTGAGGCAAATTGGACATTAATTGATCGTGCCAAGTGGCCCGGCATTCTGGGCGGGGAGGTAAATCGGCGCCTTTGGTTGTCTGGCCAGGGAAACAGAACCCCATTGGGATCACGCAAACGCGGCTTGCATCATAAAATTGTTCGTTGCTCAGTCCTGTCCATTGTCTTAAACGATCGCCGGATCTGTCTGTGAAGGGACGGCCAGAAGCATGAACTTTGGTTCCTGGCGCTTGGCCGCAAATGGCCAGTTTTGCAGTTGTTGAAACTTGTAAAACAGGGCGCGGTTTATGAGGCAAAGGTTTGCCTTTGAGTGGATTGAGACAAATATCACATTGCCGAATTTGTGTAACGAGTGTTTCAAGTTTTGATTTCATGATGAAAGTTTTCACTTTTCTCTCTTCACAGTCCATTCACGAAAAACTGAATTGAGAAAAAAACGTTTCTCACTACAAT
The DNA here is from genome assembly GCA_028285025.1 of Hyphomicrobiaceae bacterium. GTDB lineage: Bacteria > Pseudomonadota > Alphaproteobacteria > Rhizobiales > HXMU1428-3 > HXMU1428-3. Next base: position 9,178 of record JANQQH010000032.1, read on the forward strand.
ACTCTGCAACTCTCACTACAATACTCTGCAACAGCAATTTTACACTTATGAGGTATGTTATGAAATCTTTCAACAAATACTATTTAGGCTTAGCTGTTTTTTCAGCTTTTGCCTTGACATTTAGTGCTGTGCAAGATGCACAAGCCAAGCGTTATAAACTTAAATGTAAAGGTGCTTATCAGGTTGTTGATGGTCACTTAATTTCCACGCCCCCTTGTCAAAATGCAAATTTGGCGAAAGTGGCTAGAACTTATGGCTATAAAGTTAGCGCGCGGCAAATTATCAACAATCCAAATAAAAAGGGCCAAATTTGTGCTGTCATTGGGCATGATATTCGCGTCTCTCAAACTTGCTCAACTTACAGATTTGGGGGCAGCGGTGGTCTTCATCGTTAGGAGGCTTTAAGCCTTGCCTTATTAGAGCTTGTTATCCGTTTTATTTGCTTGCTTCACAAGGAATAAAAGTGATAATGCCCCTATGATTGACAATGATTGTTTCAAATTTTTGCTTCATAAGGGCTTTCGCACTGGTTTCATTGGCTTGGTAACGTTTTTAAGTGGATGTTCGGGCTTGGGCTATACGCCGCCGCCAGGCGCTAAATTGGGTGATGCATTTTTAAGCTTAACTATCAGCACAAATGATAGCAGCCGCATGCCGCAAGGGGCTGATGTGGTTATTAGCATTGAAAACCCTGCTGCAGTGGATGAGAAAAATAAGGTCATTATTGGGGATGTGGTTAAGCTGTCCCAGCCAGATACGGCTGTGAAGATCAATTTTCCCATTGACCGCCATCTTTTAAGCGAATGCGGTAAATCTAAGCCGTGCCAAATCAAGGTCCAGATCGCCAAAAGCGGGGCCATTCGTTATATTTCTAACAAACCTGAACCGTTTAAAGCCGGGCAGAAAAGGGCTGAGATTTTGGTTGCAAAGCCTTCTTAGGGCATTTCATTTTTTATAGCGCTTTAGATCAAACACGAAAGATCAATTATCTTTTCTTTTTTTGCGTGCCAATTGTTTGCGCTTTAAAGCCAGCCATTTACGGCATGAGGGGCGCTTCAAATTACATTGTACCTTTATGGCTGGATGGTCTGGTGGCGCTTTGGCGTGAGAGGTCTCCATTTTTTTATAACGAATATGCAGAGCTTGTACCCAATCTAATTGCAAAAGGTCTGAAGTGGCGCCCATCAATGGTAATGGCGGCGTACATTGGCCAAAGGGTTTTGGGTCATCATCATGATATTTGGTTGGCAAAATCAAATAGCCTTTGGCGCAAACCATGATGGTTGGCAAAGTGCGGTTGCGATTAAAGTAATCATAGGCAGGCTTTAAGCTTTTCCAAAAGGGTCCCCAGCGGCTAGACTTATACTTTGCCCAATTGTTATTGCTAAAACGAAAGGGAAAAATATGCACAGGCAACACTTTCTGCCCGCCCCGGGCGGCCAAGCTTACAAGCGCAAACAAATCAGCCATCGGGCCATTTTCAAGTGCGTAACAGCCTTTGGAAGAACACCCCCCATGAATAAGCAGGTAAGAGCCTGTGCGCCCATGTTGGGCATCTAAAATATTGGGAAAGTTCAAGTTAAGCGCTTGAGGCCATTTTTTTGAGCGCCACAACACATCTTCCATCGGTAAATGGTAAAAGCCTTCAGGGGCCTGGCGGTCCCCTTCTTCTAATTTAGGGCCTAACTCACCTGAATATTTGCAAATATCATAGCTGCGATAAAGTTTATATTGCCCCTTAGAGCTGATCCAAACCTCAACTTCTTTTTCCAACTTAAACAAACGAATGTAAATACGGGGATGAATGGAAAAACCGCTGGCGCGCAAACGTGTGATTTGTCCCAATTCACTGGCTGAAAAATTCTTATCTATATTGAGTTTTTTCAAATCTGGGGCTTGATTGGCCCAAATGGGTGAACTTGTGAGACAAAGAGCACCCCATAACCAAACGATGCAAATAGGTCTCGCGCGCACAAATTTTCTCCTTAATCACAAAGGATTTATTTTATTTACCATAATTTGACATGACAAATATGCCCAAACAGGACAAACTGTTAAACTAAAAACTAACAAACTTATACAATACTCATTTATGAACGCGAACAAATGTACAAAGGGTTTGCTTATCATGATCGCAAATAAATTGATGAAATCACCTTTAATGGGTGTGTGTTTTCTTACCGCGGTTGCTGTAACCAGCACAACCGCTCAAGCTGGTGGGCGCCATTCTTACAATGATGGCCCTGGGTTTTTCCTCTTTGACTTGTTTGGTCAAGCGCCTCAGAGCAAATATCGTAAGCCAAGCCCTCAAGTGCGTGGATTTAATAGAAAAGTGGGCGGTTATTCTTATAAATTTGAAGACACGTTGGCCCCGCTTGGATCAAAACCTCACGACTTCAGTCCTGTTTTTGATCGTGGTCTTTTTTCAGATCGTCTTGGACCTAATGGGCCTTATATTGGTGATTAAGGTTTGTGTGGTTTACAATTCTGAAGCTTTAGACTTTAGACACTAAAGTTTTGTTATTGGATCCAAAGCCTAGCCACCAGGGTTATCTTGTAAAAATTTATCAACTGCTTTAGCCAAGGCTTTTGCCAATGATCGTTGCCATTTTTTGGAACGCAAGAGCTTTTCATCTTTGCTGTTGCTCAGATAACCAAGCTCTATTAAAACTGAAGGAATAACCGCTGAGCGCAAAACGACAAAATTGGCGGAACGCATTCTATTGTTGTTGAACTTGGTTTTCCCGCTCATACGTTCCACAGCATATTCCGCAAATTTCAATGATTGATTTTTTGTCTCTCTCATTGTTAGGTCTAGTAAAATCCCCCCTACTTCGCTTGACTCAGGGGGCAAATCAAGTCCAGCTAAAATATTAGAGCTGTTTTCTTTTTTAGCTATGGCTTCTGCCTCTTTGTCTGAGCCTTCTTTTGACAAAGTGTAAATTGTTGCGCCGCGCGTTCTTGAAGCCAACCGTCTTGAGATCGAGTCCGCATGGAGGGAAATAAATAAAGCGGCATTGTAATTTTCTGCAATTTTTACTCGTTCTTGTAAGGGCACGAATACATCAACAGAGCGGGTTAATTTAATATCATAACGCTTAAGCCGTTTTAGTTCTGTGTTTAAAACCTTAGCAAAAGCAAGAACAATGTCTTTTTCTTTAGACCCTCGGACACTTACAGCGCCTGGATCTAATCCACCATGGCCGGGGTCAATAACGATGCGCGGGCGCCCTTTTGGCTTGCCGGTTTTTGTTAATCTTTGAATGGCTTTATCAAGGGATGTTTTTTCAACAGCCTTAGGCTTTTTTTGTCGTTTTTGATATAGCTCTCTTTGGCGTCGCTCAAAATTAGCCACGTCAGTGGGCACGATATCAACCACAAGTTTGGCCGGTGTGTTGCCCTTGGCTTTTAAAACAAAGGATTGTTCCACATGAACAGGCCCGACCACATCAATCACAATGCGCGATTTGCCTGGGGCAAATAATCCATAACGGAAAGCACTGACCAAGCCTTTGCCCCGATTACCCAAGCCTTGAGGCAATTTAAAACTGACATTGGGTAAGTCAATGATTACCCTGTATGGGTCTGACAATGTGAAAATACGATAATCTGTAGTTTTAGAAAGATCTGCGACAAATCTTGTTCGTGCGGCGTCTCCACCTAAGCGGGCATCTTTGGCAACTGTAGAAGGAGCGTTTTGGTCCTTTGCCAGAACAACACTGGCCCCTCCAACCAGTTGAAACACCAACCACACCCCAATCAAAAAATATCCATAGCGGCTAGACAATAAGTTCACCCCTTTTGTCCGATAAGTCCCCCCATAGGCTTCACCGGCTTTTATAACGAAATCAATTATGAAATAAAATCAAGTTAACACTACAAAACACTTAACGCTCATTTTAGCCCACAAAATTTAAAGCTATAGGTTCAAAAAGGAAGTACTCACACTATTTTACCCACAAAATCACATATGCACATGGCCAAATTGAGTGCATAACGCCAATTTTAAGCTCAAAGAGACAAATTATTTTAGCTTTTTCTAAATTTATTTGATTCTTTCTTTTTAACAAATGCGTGATGATGTTAGCGAAAACTTCCCTTTCAAATGCATAAAATAAACACAATATCTCCTAAAAAGGGTGGAGTATGTGAACTTTTTTACTATATTTTATTAAGGAAGCTGTATTCAGGCTTGCGAAAAGAGAAGTCAAAGCCTATCTTTGGTTCCGTTTGATGAGCAAATAAGTTAATGACTGTAGAATAAGCTTCTTTCAGAAACATCATATTTACATAAAATGGTTGATTTTTTTAGGATAAACCCATCTAAATGACATTAATATGATGTATGAGGCTATTATTAAATTTAGTTATTAAAAGGGTTGGTTTTTACCCTAAATCGTGTAGATGGATCAAATCACCCGTTGAAAGAAAACATTTACCATTTTGCAGCATCAAAAAATAAGAATTATGAAAATTGTTTTCAGCGATTTTTTTAAAAGATGCACGAGACCAGCGCGATATTAAGCGCTTAAAATTTAAGAGATTTTTTTACATAGATGGTCAAAGGATCATCAAAATGAGCCGGCGCAATGCGCCAAGTTTAAACGAACAACGAACCAAATCATTATTAGTTAATATCAACTCAAGAAAGCTATTTTTTGCAAATTGATGCAGATTATGACGATTACAGCATACATAAAAGGGATGATCAAACTCGTTCATTATTTGATCGGTCGGCCAACAGCCGCCCCCAAGCTGGCCGTTTTATCGCTCACACCTTCTTGCCAGGTAGCTTCTAGAACATTTCAGGGCCTTAAAAACCACCTCTTTTTTGTAACAACAACTAAAGGGGTGTCGAGATGTACCTGATCAGGAATAAAATTAATGCCAAACAAAATGCTTATCGATGCCTCGCACCCAGAGGAAACACGGGTCGTGGTGATGCGCGGCGACCGTGTTGAAGAATTTGACTTTGAATCAGCCCTTAGAAAACAATTACGCGGCAACATTTATCTTGCAAAAGTAACCCGCGTTGAGCCTTCGCTGCAAGCTGCCTTTGTTGATTATGGTGGCAACCGTCATGGCTTTTTAGCGTTCAATGAAATTCACCCTGATTATTATCAGCTCCCTCAAGCTGACAGGGAAGCTTTGTTGGAATATGAAGCGCAAGAGGCACGCCATGCGGCTCAGCGAGAAGTTGAAGCTGATGATGAAGCCCCTTTAGACAAAGGTTCTCTAGAAAGTGATGATGAGCTTGAAGGTTCTGATGAGGAAGATTTGTCCCTTAAAGACAATGAGAGCGGTGACCCACAAATAGATGACGATGATGAAATAGGCGCCTCAGAGGAAGATGTGGAATCTGTGGGCAGTGAAGATGCTTTGGAAGAATTGCCTGAGCGTGAGCCGATTAAACGCAAGCACTATAAAATTCAAGAAGTTATCAGACGGCGCCAAATCATTCTTATTCAGGTGGTGAAAGAAGAGCGTGGCAATAAGGGCGCGGCACTTACAACCTACCTATCGCTTGCCGGGCGCTATACGGTATTAATGCCTAATACGGCACGTGGTGGTGGAATTTCTCGCAAAATTGCCAACCCAACAGATCGCAAACGTTTGCGCAAAATCGTTGCGGAATTAGAAGTTCCGGAAGGTATGGGATTGATTGTGCGCACAGCTGGCGCCTCGCGCACAAAAGCTGAATTAAAG
>JANQQH010000060.1 GCA_028285025.1 Hyphomicrobiaceae bacterium
CACTTGATAAGGTTCCACCACAGCGCGCTTGGCCGTACCATGAGTGTCAGTAACATTGGCACGCAAAAGTTTGCGAACCATCTCACTGGTTTTTACAGAAACGACCCGCTTTCCCATTTGTTTGGCCTCTCGCTCAGTGCGTTTTAAGAACGTTGGCGGCACATAAATTCCGCCATTCACCAGCGCACTGACCGCACTGACAAACTGTAAAGGGCTAACAGCAATGCCATGCCCATAAGAAACCGTAGCCGAATGAACCTGCCCCCAGCGTTTCGGGCTCTCAGGACGACGCAAAGGGCCAAGCTCGGTTTTTATCGGATCAAGCAAATTCAGAGAAGACAAGAAAGATTGGTGCTGCTCAGGTCCAGCTTGAAGCGCCAGTTTCGCCGTACCAATATTAGAAGAGCGCACGAAAATATCGCGCACAGAAAGCTCACCTTTAACGGCGTGATAATCATTAATTTTATGCTTGCCAATTTTTAAAGGCCCGGTGACATCTATCCTTGTATCCAAAGAGGCAACGTGGTTTTCAAGCGCCATCGCCGTGGTGACAACTTTGAAAACAGAGCCCAACTCAAATACACCGCCTGCAATACGATCAAACCGCTGCCGGTCAAGTAACAGCGAGGGCTTTTGCGGGTCCATCACGGGTAACGAGGACAGCGCCACCACTTCACCTGTATGCACATTCATCACCACACCTGCCGCAAATTTCGCCTTATAAAGCTCAACAGCCCTCAAAAGCTCTTCTTGTAAAATATGATTAGCCGAAACATTTAAAGACAACACAACAGGAGGCAGATCATGATCCTGGCCAGCAATTGCCCCCTCTTTCATTAAACCATCAATATATTTCTCAATGCCCGCCCGGCCCACATTATCAATATCCACATGACCCAGCACATAGCCTCCAAGCGCGCCTTTAGGGTAAACCCGGCGCACCTCTTTGGTCACATCAACCCCGGGCAATCCCATATCAAACACCTGCTGGGCAATAGCTGGATGCATACCGCGCTGGATAAACACAAACTGACGCTTTTCATGGGTCATCTGACGCAACAGGTCCATCTCATCTAAATGCGGCAAAGCTTTTTTAAGCTTTTTAACCACCATAGCCGGATCCATCAAACCTGATGGGTTGGCATAAAGCGAAGGCGCTTCAATGTCAGTTGCCAGCAACTGACCTGTCGCATCAACAATATCAGGCCGCGCCTTTTGCACGCCTAGCGGTGCTGCCCGGTGCATCGTCGCCTTGCTTGGTTTAAACACCGCCAATGAAATTAAATTGCCACCAATTAAAGAAAAGGCCCCAAACAAACAG
>JANQQH010000058.1 GCA_028285025.1 Hyphomicrobiaceae bacterium
GCCGCCTGGCCCATAGAGCACGCGCCTTAGAGATCTTAAAACTACCTGATGCGGCCACAACTCCAACCGTTGCAGATGCCGGGGCGGCCAGCAAAGATAATGTGGTGCCTTTCACCCCTGACCCTGGCGCGATGGGCGGGGTTGAGATCCCTGTTATGGGGCGGATTGCGGCTGGTGTGCCGATCTCTGCGATACAAGATCATAATTCAGATGTGGTTGTCTCCCCAGATATGCTGGGGGCTGGTGCTCATTACGCGCTTGAAGTCCACGGCGATTCAATGATTGAAGAAGGCATCCTTGATGGCGATACCGTTTTGATTAAAGAAACAACCAGCGCCCAAAACGGAGACATTGTTGTGGCCTTTATCCCTGAAGAGGAAGAGGCAACCTTGAAAAAAATTTACAAGAAGGGCGCTGTTGTTGAATTGGTCGCCGCCAACCCAGCCTACCCACCCCGCCAGTTCCGCGCTGATCAAGTGCAGGTGCAAGGACAATTAATCGGATTGATGCGCCGGTATCATTAATTGTCCGTGTGCCTAACCTCCGGTCGCCCAAATGCGGTGTTGGCGGGTTTGATTGGCCCGATCTATGCGTACTTTTTTGTTTTCAATATAAATGGTGTGCGCGCCAAACCTTTCTAACTCAGCTTTTGACAAGATCAGTTGCGGATGTTTGCAGGCCCGCGTGATGGTTCTTTTGTAAATTATAATATCTGCGCTTTGGCATTCTTCTTTTAAAGCCATAATATTCTTTAATAAAATGACCGTTAGCCCTTTCACTTTGGCTGAGCAGGCTTGTTCATCACAAGAAACCGTAGCGTGATGACGAATATCAACAGGGGCCCGCGCATCGCCATCGGCTTTGAGCCAATTGAACAAAACAAACGCCCCCTTGCGCCCATCAGGCGCATAAAGCTTTTCATCCATGCCGCGCACAGCCATAACATCCCCCTTGCTGTTGACATAAATGTCCGGACGCTGTTCGGGTTTGGCGGTTATCAAAGCCAGACCAAACAGCACCAGCGAGAAAAGTTTCAAACGTTTGCCAGCAAACAAAGCCAAAAGGCTGCCCAAGCAAAACAAGACAAGAGCGCGCGGGTGAATGGCCCCAATCCGCAACAAAGAAGGCTCAAAGCTTGATGTCCAATGGGCTGTGGCCAGCAACATATCAATAGAGGTGGACAGTAGGTAAAGGCTAATCCCTTCAACCCCAAATGGCATCAAACATAAGCTGAGCACAGCAAACGGCATGACCAGGAAAGTAAAAACAGGGATTGCAAGCATATTGCCAATCGGCCCCATATAAGAAATTTGCTGAAAGTGATAAAGTGCAAAAGGGGCAGTTGCCAATGTCGCAATCAGACTGGTGATCCAAATCCCTATCAGATAGTAAAGTGGCTTGAGCCACCCAATGAACGCAAACCGCTCTCTTAATTTTGAAAAGGGGTCATATCTTAAATTAATTTCATAAGCAACAATCAAAGCCGTGACAGCGGCAAACGACATCTGAAACCCCGGGCTAAATAGGCTTTCAGGGCGCAACACTAAAATGACCAAAGCGGCCAAGGCAACATTGCGCAAAGTCAGTGTCGGTCGCTCCACCATAATCGCCAGAAAGACAATCGAGATCATTAAAAACGCCCGTTGTGTTGGAATGGACTGACCCGAGATTAAAAAATAAAGCCCCCCGCCGAAAAAAGCCGCCATTGCCGCCCATTTTTTAATCGGATATTCTTGCGCCAAATGCGGAAAAAAAGCCAACCCAGCACGCACAAGAAAAAACAACGTGCCCGCAAAAGCCACCATATGCAAACCAGAAATAGCGAGCAAATGGCCAAGCCCTGCCCGCCTTAAGGCTTCAACATCCTCCCTTTCAATCCGCCCTCGATCACCCAGAATAAAAGCGCGGGCCAAGGCTTGTTCTCGCTCCTGCAAACCCTGATCAAGACGCAAAGCAATGCTGTTCTTAATTGTAGCAATTAAATTTGCCCAGACAGAATGAGGAACAGACCAATTTGGTTTGCAATGTTTAAGCGTACTGACAGTAAACCCAGTGCCTCCAATTTGATGAAACCACAGAGACCAGCCTTGATCATACCCGCCCGGACGTTCCGGGCCTTTTGGCCTTGAAAGAACCGCTCGGGCGCAAACAACATCTCCATAAACAAAACGTGGGCCCTGGTCAGGGGCAGAGAGGCGAATGCGCTTTGGAGATTTAACTGAGCGGCCTGATAATGAAAGCACTTTGCCTGTATACCGCATGCGATTGCGCACAACAGGAACGGCCTGTTCAATCATCATGGTCATAGAATAGGAATGAGAAGCCTGCGGCAGCAAAGGCGTTTTGACCGCATGCGTGCGAAACAAAGCCAAACCATAGCCAAATAAAACCAACAAACAAAGGCTAAGTAACATATGGAGATGATGCTGTTTATCGCTGAAAGCCCATAAGACGGTTAAGTCAATTAACATCAAAGCTGTTAAACCACTTACCCCCTCAAACGGCACAGAGAAATAAAGGGTAATGCCTGTGGCAATAAACAGCAGCCCCCATGGCAAATTACCCACATGAGCTGCTTGAGGAGATGTTCCAGATGCTTCAAAAGCATCATCTTTCTGGGTGCCAGACATCCATTTAAAAAACAACTGCTTAAACGCTTTGCCCATACCCGTTGCTTTCCCCTAAACGCAGGGTTATTTTGGCCCTCCTTTCTAGAACTGTCAATTTTATCAAAGAAAACACAACAACTGACTCCCGCTCACCTATTTCCTATGGTATCTGGTGTCTTTTATGTCTTTAGGAGCGTTTATGTCTGACACAGTGGTTACTCGTTTTGCCCCAAGCCCAACCGGCTTTTTGCACATAGGCGGGGCGCGCACAGCGCTTTTTAATTGGGCTTTTGCCCGCGCCAATCAGGGTAAGTTTTTATTACGCATTGAAGACACAGACAAAGCCCGCTCCACCCAAGAGGCTATTGAGGCAATCAAACAGGGTCTTTCCTGGTTAGAGCTAACCCCAGATGAAGAGCCCGTCTTTCAATCACAACAACAAGACCGACACATTGAAATTGCCAAGCAATTACTAGAAGCCGGGCATGCATATAGATCTTATGCAACTGAGAGCGAGATAGAGGCCATTCGTACAAAAGCGCGTGAAGACGGGGTAGCAGCCCGCTATCCAGGCCGCGATGAACCCATTGCTGAGGAATTTCTAGAGCAAAGCGTTGTCCGCTTCAAAGCTCCCATCAAGGGCAAAACAACCATACATGATCAAGTCCAAGGCGATGTCACCATTGCCAATGATCAATTAGATGATTTGGTGTTGCTACGCTCTGACGGAACGCCAACCTACATGCTTGCAGTGGTGGTCGATGATCATGATATGGGCATTACCCATGTCATTCGCGGCGACGATCATTTGACCAACTGCGCTCGTCAAATTCAGATTTATGAAGCGCTTGGCTGGACCTTACCCACATTTGCGCATATTCCGCTCATTCATGGGGATGATGGCGCCAAACTTTCCAAACGTCATGGGGCATTGGGGGCAGAACAGTACCAAACCATGGGCTATTTGGCTGAGGCAATGCGCAACTATCTGGCGCGGCTAGGCTGGGCCCATGGGGATGAAGAAATTATCCCCACGGACAAATTAATCGAATGGTTTGACCTAAAAGGCATCAACAAAGCCCCAGCACGGCTAGATATTGAAAAACTTCAACATATAAATGGCCATTACATTCGCAATAGTGATGAAAGCACTTTAATAACTGAAATTGCTGCCCTTATTGAAAAAGATGATTTTGGACAAGAACTTACTTATGACAAGCACTTGATTGACTTGGATACCTTAAAACAATCCTTGCCATTTTTATCTGAACGTTCCAAAACTTTAGTCGAACTGCTAAATTCAGCCAAGTATCTCTACCAATCCATCCCCTTAAGCTTTGATGCAAAAGCAACAAAAATTTTGGATAAAGACCAGGTCCCTGAGATACTCAAAGGCCTTAAAAATGAACTTGAAAATTGCCCAAAATGGGAAAAAGAGGATATTGAACGCCTATTAAAACAATTTGCCGCTGCAAAAGGCCTAAAATTTGGGCAGATCGCCCCCCCCTTACGGGCTATACTCACAGGAAGTACCGTTTCACCTGGGATCTATGATGTGTTATACAGTCTGGGACAACAAGAATCACTAAAACGCATTGAGGCTTTTTTTTAAGCCTTAACGTTTTTATACCAATCATATGTATGGCTTAGTCTGGGTTTTTATCGTATTTTTCTAAAGATTAGGGCCCTAAACTGGTTCAATAACCAGTAACTCAAGGTTGCATGCATTCACTTTTGCACTTTTTATAAATTTTAAGCCTTTTTGGTGTATATAACCTTCTAAGATTAAGGAAATAAAACATTTTTTTCATTTATTAGCAGTATGGTTGAATGGACTCACATGAAAAAAAATGTATGTTATGCCTAAATTTCAAAGAGTTTATAAAAGTTTCTCAGATAATTTTTTGCGCAAGATAAAGGGGACATTGATAATGCCAATTCAATCACCTGCAGATCAAACCAATCTGGATGATACCAGTGACGATGGTACGCTCACTGTTCAGGGGAAATCATATGAATTGCCAGTTTATAGCGGCTCTATTGGCCCTGATGTCCTAGATATCTCCCGGCTTTACGGTCAAACAGGGGTATTTACTTATGACCCCGGCTTTACCTCAACAGCCTCTTGC
>JANQQH010000070.1 GCA_028285025.1 Hyphomicrobiaceae bacterium
ATTTAATATCAATCATACTGGCAGAAATTTAAAAATTAAGGGAGCCTGTTGGTGGTCGATTTAGCAACCCTCAAACCCTTTGGGAAAGGCAAGCAAAAGAAGGTCTTAAACCCTGATGGCACCAACACCTTGGTTCTGGCCTCAGCCTCGCCGCGTCGCTTGTCGATTTTAGGCCAGGTTGGGATTGAACCGGACACGCTGCGCCCCACCTCAATTGATGAAACCCCGAAAAAAAACGAACCGCCGCGCGCATACGTTTCACGCGTTGCCAAAGAAAAAGCCCAAACGGCTCTAAAGTCGATTGATGAAGACCCTGATTTTGCCGGTTCATTCATATTAAGCGCCGACACCATTGTTGCAGTGGGCAGGCGCATTTTAATCAAACCAGAACTGGTTGAGGAAGCAGCTCGTATGCTACAGCTATTATCTGGGCGCTCTCACAGAGTTTACACCGCAGTTTGCCTGATCACCCCAAATCGCAAATTGCGTCACCGCATTATTGAAACCCGGGTACGCTTTAAACATTTATCACCTGAAGAGATCGATTGCTATTTGGTTTCCAACGAATGGCGCGGCAAAGCAGGTGGCTACGCCATTCAAGGCATGGCGGGTGCCTTTGTTGAGCGCCTTGTTGGCTCGTATACCAATGTTGTTGGCCTGCCTCTAACTGAGGTGATCAACATGTTGCGCGGGGAAGGCTATCCGGTGACCTATCATTGGATGAAACGCGCTGGCCGCGATTTAGAGTAGGCATTTGTTTAATGAGCAAAAACAAAAAAAGCACATCCCTCTGTCCTATTTGCAATGCGCCGCGCAATGAAGCCTATCGCCCCTTTTGCTCAAAACGCTGTGCTGACATTGACCTCAACCGTTGGCTCACTGGCCAATATGCCATCCCGGTAGAAGAAGAAGAGCCTGACGAGCCAATTGAAGACCAAAAACTCAATTAAGAAATTAACTTACCCACAAACCCTAAGTTTTCCCCTTAAACTTCATGGTGAGATTTTTGCATTTTTAAATCCCTTGTCAAGGGGTTCACCTCGCGCTCCGCGCCCTTGACAAGGGGTTTTAAAATGCGAAAGTCTTATCATGAAGTTTAAGGGGAAGAGCCAAAAACGATCAAACTTACCCAGCCTTATAATCCGGCAACCGCCGCAACGCCGTAATCTCCCCAGATCCTGCGCCGCGGATCCGCTCAATAGCTGTGACAAGCGGCTCAATCGCCACTTCCATATGATGGGCATTGGCATGCAACAAATTAAGCTGATCGACCATCACCCCAATATGCCCTTTCCAAAACACCAAATCGCCTCGGAGCAATTGTGAGATGTTTAAATCACTGCCAAGCAATTCGCCAATGGTTTGTTGCTGCAAATCACTATCCCGGCGCACCACGTTGCCCGTTGCCATCAAGCCCAATTGAATAAGAGCAGAACAATCAAGCCCAACAGACGTGCGCCCGCCCCACAAATACGGCGTTCCCACAAACCGCTCCGCGACACTGACAAAATCAGGATCTTGTTTTTCAATCGGCACCACATGCCGCTTCACAACAAACCCGCCTGCGGCAAGCTCAAAGAAGTCCTCCTGTTCGCCAACAACGGCAAACTGGCTCATCATGGAAACCAAATCAATCGGCGGAGATTTAATATTGGGCCGAGAATAAATAAAAGTTCTAAGAGAAGAAACCCTATGCGTGGGGGCCATAAAGCCAGGAGACAAAGCCTCAAGCGGTAAATAGCCAACATAATCATCGAGCATCAATTGGCCCCAAGCCCAGCCATCAGAAATTTCAAAAATCCGCACGCCTTCGCCGAACAAAGCCTCTGTCATCAATTCAGCATCAAAATCAGGGGTGCCAAAAAGCGGCACCCGGTCTTGATGCACATGCGCCTCATCACCAGGCACATAGCGCTCAGCCTCCACCAACCCCTTTAATCGTTCATCAGCAAGATCATCACGAAAGGCATGAGTTCTGCGGTCTATTTTTATCTGTTTATCCATAAACACCCTTTAAATGTTCAAACACAGCCCGGGCCACTTGCGGCTCGCCGCCAAGGGGGCGCCCTGGCAATGTTTTCGGGGTCCATCCATAAATATCAAAATGGGCAAATTGTTTGGTGTTTTCAACAAAGCGGCGCAAAAACAAAGCTGCCGTTATGGACCCTGCAAACGGCCTATTGGAAATGTGATTAACATCAGCAATTTTAGAATTCAGCCATTGATC
>JANQQH010000080.1 GCA_028285025.1 Hyphomicrobiaceae bacterium
CGTCGCCATGGGCCATTGCAGGGCCTTGAGCACTGGCACATAGCATTATTGCTGAAACGGCTAAACTTCCAGCCAATTTGATCATTTTTAATTTCATTAAGTTTTTTCCTTCTTATAAAGCTTTTTTCGTCTTCATGTTTTAGGTTTTGTTGTTTTTGTTGGCTCCAGCCAGACTTCCCATCTGGCGCTACCATGGATTTTTAATGAATAAGTGCCTGGGTTTTTGATCACATATTCATCTTCGCCCCCGCCCCCAATATGTAAATTTTGTAACACGCGGCCTTTTTCGTCTCTTAAGTACAAAACAAAAATGACCCCATAACTCCTAAACCTTAAACGATGGGGCGTTTTAAGGTTAAATGGTTCGGTAACCATTCCCAACCGGCCTTTATAGGTTGGTTCGACAAATCTTTGTGCCGCTTTGTCATAACAAGCCAAGCGTTGTTTTTGATCGGTCAAGGCATAACAGGTTTGCAAAGCCTGAGCGGCTTTTTCGGATCGGTTGTTTTGGTTTGAACTGGCTTGTTCCATTGACATGAGCATAACAAAACAAACGACCAAGCTATTACCAATTATGCGGACAACCAACACATCCCTCCATGAAGGCTCCTTGGAAAATGGCAAATTTTATTTTGGTGCCTTGCATACGGGCACTATCAAAATTTGCATAATATAGTTTGGCTTCACTTAAATTCGTATTGATAATTTTGGCACCAACAAAAACGGCTTTGTAGGCTTTTGCGGCTTCAAAATTAGCAGCTGTTAGATCTGCGCAGCTCATATTTGCGCCTTTCAAGCGTGCAAACTCTAAATTTACGCCGCGTAAACTTGCAGCAATTAATTTTGTGTTGATCAATTTACTAACGCGTATGTCAGCGCTTTCTAAATCAGCGCCAGATAGGTCTGCTCCGGTTAAGTTAATGCCGCGCATATCGGCGCGTGCAAATTGTGCCCCTCTTAAATCTGCGCCAGATAGATCAGCTTGGGCTAAATCTGCATGCTTGAAATCTGCATTAGGGCAAACCGTTTTTGGTTTGATTTCACAGCCATTGATGATCCAAGGATCTGGGCGTGGTGGTTTTTCGTTTTTAATTTTATCATAGGCAAGGCTGTTTGATGAGACAGCGCACAGCATAATGAGCCCCAGCGACAGGACCTTAGATATATAACTATATATAGCTTTGCGTTTTGTTTGCTTAATCATGGCTTGTTCTTTTACAACTTTCTTACATGTAAATAACAATAGCTAAAATTGGCAGCGCGTGAGCGCCGCCAATTTTGTTCACATCAAGTCGACCCATAGGGAAGGGAGCCTTTACTTGGATGCAACCTCTTTGGGTAATTCAAATACCCAGAAGGACCCACCTTGAGATACTGGTTTGGTCAGGTCAGCAATGTCACCACCCCATAGAGGGACCGCGCCGCCATAGCCTGAACCAATACCAATATATTGCTTGCCGTCCATTTCCCATGTGATTGGAACAGAGACAACACCTGAACCAGTTTGGAA
>JANQQH010000111.1 GCA_028285025.1 Hyphomicrobiaceae bacterium
CGGCATGGGCTCAATTATGGGCATGCTGCCTGGCATCGGCAAAATGAAAAAGCAACTGGATGCCGCCCAATTTGATGACGCCATCTTTAATCGCCAACAAGCGATTATCTCTTCCATGACACTGAAAGAGCGTCAATTTCCAAAGCTACTTAACGCCAGCCGCAAAAAACGTGTCGCGGCAGGCTCTGGCACCTCGGTGCAAGAGATCAACAAGCTGTTAAAAATGCACCGGCAAATGGCCGACATGATGAAGAAAATGGGCAAGAAGGGTGGCATGGGCGGCCTGTTTGGCGGCGACATGCCAGACATCTCAGACGCTGAGTTAGAGGCTATGGCCAAATCTGGCGAGATGCCGGACATCAAAGATTTAGAGAAAAAATTACCGAAAAACATCCCTGGCCTGCCTGGCCTTGGGGGCCCTGGGACCCCAGGCGGCATGGGAGGCTTGCCTGGCCTGCCCGGTTTGCCGGGGAAAAAGAAATAACGACTTTAAATTTATCAGTTTTGCTTGAAAGGAAAATAAAATGGCACTGAAAATTAGACTGGCCCGTGGTGGCTCAAAAAAACGTCCCTTTTACCGCATTGTTGTCGCCGATGTGCGCATGCCGCGCGATGGTCGTTATATTGAAAAACTTGGCACATACAACCCACTATTGGCCAAAGACGATGAAAACCGGGTGACGCTAAACGAAGAGCGCATCAAACACTGGCTGTCAAAAGGCGCCAAACCAACAGACCGCGTGAATCGCTTCTTGGACACGGCTGACATTCTAGAGCGCAAAGCCCGCAACAATCCAAACAAAGCCAAGCCTGGCACAAAAGCTCTTGAGCGCATCGAAGAGAAAAAGCAAAAAGAAGAAGACGCAAAAGCTGCTGCTGAAGAAGCCAAAAACGCACCGGCTGAGGAAGCCCCAGCTGAAGAAGCGGCAGCCGAATAAAACCATAACGCCAAGCTTAGCCTTAATTTCCATGATGAGGTTTTTGCATTTTAAGTTCGCTTGTCAAGGGCGGTTACACCCGGCCTGACCCTTGACAAGCGAACTTAAAATGCGAAAGTCTTATCATGGGAATTAAGGCGAGACATAAGGCCCTGCGTTTATGAATAACAAAACAGACCTTATCGAGCTTGGCGTTATCACGAAAGCCCACGGCATCAAAGGCCAGGTGACAATCAAACCCTTTGGCGATGACCCTCTTGCCCTTGATCAATACGGCCCCTTAAGCGACCCCTCCGGCCAACACACCTTCACAATCCAAAAACTACAGCTCAACAATAAAGGACTTTTGATTACCACTATAAAAGAAATCAAAGACCGCAATGACGCAGAAGCGGCCAAAGGCACCATATTGTGCATTGAACGGGACAAACTGCCTGAACCTGAAGAAGATGAATTTTACTATTCTGATCTGATCAATCTTGAAGCCAGATCAGAAATAGGTGAAGCTTTTGGCAAAATCATCAACGTAACAGACTTTGGCGCAGGAGATTTGCTTGAAATCTTGCCACAAAACAGCCAAAAGAGCATGTATCTAGTCTTTAACAAACAAAACGTGCCCGCCCTCCACATCAAAGAAGGGTATATTGTCGTTTCTCCGCCCGATGAAATTGAAGGAGAAGAACAAAAGGGCAAATAAACACAAAAGAAAGCAAGTCACGTGCAAGTTTTTAGACCGATATTGGCGTTTCTTGTTTTTTGTCTTTTTTCCACCTCTGGCAAAGCCCAGCCCCCCGCTCATCATCAAATCACAATCAACGCGATTGAAAAGTGCCTAGGCACCACCAAAACAGCCATCGAAAAGGGCGACAAAAAACACCCGCTCATTTCTTGCAACATTCCCTTTTCATTCAAAGAAACTGAGCTAGATGCCCTGCTCACCCAAAAAGAGCACCCCCCAGACCAACCAGAAAAGCGCCGCCATAAAGCCTCAAAAGCCTCGGTAAAAACCATCATCAATGTACGCAGCGCCAAATGTATAGCCAAAGTGCGTGTGAAAACACAGCTTATCCAACAAGCCATTGACAAAAAGGAGGGCGAGCTGATCATCCCACCGCAATGGGTCAGCTGCGACTTAACCACCAAATCGAAAAAAGCCAAACAGGTGCGTTTTGCCTTTACCCCCACTGGCACATTTGAAAACAATTGCCTGACCAAATTTTCTCCCAAAATGGGCAAATTCAACCTCGATTGCACCTTTTGCCGCCTCAACCTGGTGGCACAAACCCTGCGCTATTGGGTCAATAAAATCGGCAGCCAAATGACACCGGGGATTAACAGGTCACTTGGCAAACAATGCAAAACTTAAATCTCACAGGCTCCGATCGATTAAGTTGCAAAACTATTTTTTAAAACTAAAATACAGCTAAATGATTTAAACAGGGATGAATACACATGAGTAAAACTGTCTTCAATCCAGAACTAAACCGCCGCACACTACTAACCGCCGGCACAAGCCTATTGGCAGCACCGCTGCTCAGCGCACTTCCCTCACTAGCGAACGCTAAGGCCCCGTTTTTAGGGGCAAGCAAGCCGACCTTTTATCGTTTTAAGCTTGGCAACTTTGAAATCACCACCATTTCTGATGGCGGGGCAATAATCGACAAGGTCTTTCCTATCTTTGGCGCCAATGCGTCTGAAAAAGAGGTTGAAGCGTTATTAACTGACAATTTAATGCCACCAAAACT
>JANQQH010000171.1 GCA_028285025.1 Hyphomicrobiaceae bacterium
GGAAAGAACAAAACCAACAATATGTAGAAGGCAAGAAATGTAGGCTGAATGGCTGCCGGCGTAGCGCGGTTGTTGGTGGGCAATCTAAAGCGCAATTAAAACTTGCCGCGCTGTCGCAGGGCGGCAGCTTTGCTTGCCACCGCCCGTGAGACAAAACTACAGTTGGTCGATCACTGTGCGCTCCGCTTGGGGGATGTCGATGATCTGGCCGATGTTCTCTGGATCTAGCCGGAACGTGGAGATCATTTCGCGCTCTGACGATTTCATCACGCCGGCTTTTTTAAAGGCCAAAGCGGCAGCGCATTTTGCATAAGCGCCAAGGCTGTCCACGTTGGTGGACTTGGGGCTCATGCCGAATTTGCGGCGCATTACGCCGTTGGCATAATAGACGCCATATTTCTTTTGAGCGTATGGTGTGAAATAGTCTGTGGTGATGGATACGTTCAGGCCGTCTAAGTTGTCCACCCGGTGCGGGGCGTTGAGTTGCCAGGATAGGGCTTTGCCAGGTTCTAACACAACCGCGTCTGCCTCTTGGTCCCAGGCCTCGTCATAGCCGATTTCTTCTTCCGTCTCGCGCAAGACAACGCCCTCTAAGGTTTGGTCAGGCAGGTGGGTTTTGTTGTTGGCATCGTAAAGCCAAAGCTTTTTGCGGCCGCGGACGTGGAACAAGCATACATAAGGAATATCTGCGTGATAAAGAACGCGCGCGCCGGGGCTTGAGATGAGCATGGTGCTTTTGTGCTTGAAGGTTTTCAGACCTGGTTGCAAGCTTTCCATTTCTGCAAAGGCTTGATGAACCAGCTCATCATATTCTGGGCAGACAATATCAAACCGGCGCAGGGCCAACCAAATGCGGCCATCGGTTAGGGCTTGTAAAACCTTGTCACCTGAAATGTTGTTGATCTCTCCAGAGCGCCACTCAGGTTCATCGCCTTGGGCTGTCATGGTGTTGATCATGTAATATTCACGCGGGTACCGCTCAATTAACTCGGCTAGCTTTTCATCGGTAAACAAACCGGTTTCAGCAAAGTTATGGTTAAAGTGAGAAAGCCCTGAGCCGAAATTCTTTACCGCTTCTGCACTTGCATCTAGCATTTTACGCATTGTATTTTACTTCCTGGATCAAAATTAAACTCTTAAACGGTCCCCAAACGCCTTTGTAACCTCTTATCCTAAATGACATTTAAGGAAAAAGGCAAATAAAACGCTCTTATTTTACAGGCATAGCAGATTTATATGGAAAAAGTATTGTAAGGGGAAGTGGATTGCAGCAAAGAGCGTCAATAGTTCGCATTATGCTTATCAATCAGTTAATAAACGAAGATAACTTTATGATCTTATAAGCTTTGGATTTGATCTTCCAAAAAATGACGCCCTTGGCGGTCTTCAACTTCTATGATCCATAGATCAGCATCATACGATGTTTGGGTGCTTAAGAACCTGTCTATTTCGCGTTCTTCAATTGGCTCGGATCCAAATTCACTGGCCCAGGCGCGTGCATTCCGGGCGCTTTCATCTAGTATGAGAGCAGGGCAGTAAAGATGCCCTTTTCCATCAAGGTGAGAGATTTTAATATAGATCGCGCCGGCA
>JANQQH010000189.1 GCA_028285025.1 Hyphomicrobiaceae bacterium
CCGTGATGGCTTTTGGCAAATCTTTTAAATGAAAAGCTTCATTAGATGTAATCCCTAAGTCTTTCCCAGGAATGTCTGGTTTAAACGGCTTTCCGCCCACGGCCACAAGAATGCGCTCAGCTGTTATAGGCCTGCCCTGCTTAACAAGTTTAATCTCATTGGGGCCCACAATCTCGGCCCGGTCATCAAATGACTCCACATTTGCCTGATCAAGCACATTACTATAAATCTGGCTAAGGCGATCAATCTCTTTGTCTTTGGCCCCAATTAAGCTTGCCCAATCAAAGGAAGGCTCAGATAAACTCCAACCAAACCCAGCCGCATCTTCAAAGCTGCCATGAAAGCGGGCGGCATAAACAAGTAGTTTTTTAGGAACACAGCCGCGAATAACACAGGTCCCGCCATAACGATATTCCTCTGCTATCGCAACCTTGGCACCAAAAGAAGAGGCCATGCGCGCAGCGCGCACCCCACCAGAGCCAGCACCAATGACAAAAAGATCATAATCAAAGGCCATAAAATTAAACCATCTCCTCATCTTCATAAGGGGACACATAAACCTCAACACCGTTGGGTCCCCCAATTAGCGCGCGCTCAGCAATCCCAATAAACAAACCTGAGTCTATAACGCCTGGCAGCATAGCAAGACAATCGGCTAATTCTTCCGGATCAGGAATAACCCCATAAGAGCAATCCACAATATAATGCCCACCATCAGTTTGGTAAAAGCCACCATCTTCACTTTCACGCACTTGTAAGTCTTGATGCAACCCCAGCTCATCAGTAAGGGCCGCGATCATTTCAAGCGTGGCACGCAACCCAAACCGGTCCACCTCAACCGGCAAAGGAAATTTGCCCAAAGTATCAACAAGCTTGCTGTTATCGCCAATCACCACCATACGATCTGAAGACATCGCTACAATTTTTTCTCGCAACAAGGCCCCACCGCCACCTTTAATCAGGCGCAGATCTTTATCAAGCTCATCAGCCCCATCAACGGTAATATCTAAAAAGGGCTCCTCATCAAGCGTTGTCAAAGCAATGCCCAAATTGGCGGCTTGGATCTCACTGGTTTTTGAGGTTGGCACACACAAAACATCAAGCCCGTCTTTCACCCGCTCACCCAACAGATTAATAAACTGCTCAGCCGTTGAGCCTGTTCCAAGGCCAACTTTCATACCATCTTCAATTAAGTCTAATGCAGCTTGGGCCGCAGCAACTTTATACTCCTGAGTGCTCATACCGCTTCTCCTTGTAACTCACAGGGCTTGATTATTAGCTCGACTGATTTTTGAATGCTAAGCATATATATAGGCACGAATTGAAACAATAAACACCTTGTGCAAACTTTTTACATCCAAAACCTTTAACAGATGATCTTTTCTCATCTCAAAACCAGAATAGTTT
>JANQQH010000073.1 GCA_028285025.1 Hyphomicrobiaceae bacterium
GCCTTTTGCTTAACCCGCGCAGTAAGGCCTCCAACAGTATGACGCAGCGTATCTCTAGCATCATTATAAAGCGCCAAATGATCAGCAACCAACTTAGGATGGCTCTTTTGAAAATCTCCAAATTCAACCGGTTTGTCTGCTAGCAAGGCTTTAAGGCGAATTTCAGTAATTTTTAAGTTAACATAGCGCGCCGCCATCTGATCTTGATCGCTCATAGCAGCAGCTGGGGTCAAACTAACTAGCACATCCCCTTTTTTCACTTCCTGACCAGAGCGATGATTAATGGTTTTTACAATACCACCTTCAAAATGCTCAACCCGCACAACAGACCCGTGAGGCACAATTTTACCCTCAGTGATGGCCATTTCATAGAGCGGTGCAACACTGGCAATTCCAATAATAATAAAGAAAAAGACACACAAAACACTCGTCATCTTTAGGAAGAAATAATCCCACTCTCCCCCTTGAATATCAATTGGCAAGGCCAAATTATCTTGTTCGACATATGACATTTATCAATTCGCCCTACGCAAATTTAATACATTCCAACATTTATAAAACCAAAATAGTCTTAAAATCTCTTTACCCAACATTAACCAGCCTGCTTTTGAGAATTGAGATAATCTTCAACCGTAAGATCATTGACCAACATGCCATTATGAAGCTGCAAAATTCGATCACAAACCCTGATATGACTGGGGCGATTGGTAACCAAAACCACAGTTCTTTTGCCCTTTGATTTTTGCAATTGAGAGATAAAGTGTCTGTCTGTCACAGCATCAAAATGCGCACCAGGATTATCCAATAGTAAAATCGGACCGTTCACCAAATAAGCTCTAGCCAAAGCAACCCTGGCAATATCATTATCGTGCAAGTCTCCCTTACCGTGACGTAAAGGCCGATCCAGTCCGCCAATCATCAACGGATCATCTTTCAAAACGCCAGCCAATTCTAAGGCCTCAAACATATCTTGCTGACTTGACAATGGATTGGACAACAATAAGTTTTGAGCTAAAGATCCATAAAAAACTGAAATTTCTTGTGGCATAAACCCAATTGAAGAACGCACTTCGCCAACATCGAGCTGTTGGATATTAATATTATCAAGAAAAACCCGCCCAGCCTGAGGACGATAAAGCCCAAGTAAGATCTTCAAAACAGTTGATTTTCCGGCCCCTGTCCCGCCAGTTAGAGCCACTAATTCTCCATGATTAATTTCAAAATTAACACCTTTCAAAACTGGCTCAGCCTTAGCACTATAACGAAAAGAGACATTTTCAAATTTAATGCCCCCTTCAAACTTACGTAACGAATTAGGTCGCCCTTTAAACCGTCTTTCTCTCTCAATGCCCATCAAACGGTCCAATTGCAAAACACTTAGTTTTAATTGCCCAATACGATTAAGAGAAAGAAAGGCAATTTGGATTGGACTTAAAATGCGCCAAACAATCATCATAATCGCAATCAACGCACCCGTATCAAGTGTCCCCTCAATAACCTGATAGGCTCCAAGAGCAATTGTTGCCAGCCCTGCTAACATAACAAAAGTCTGAGCAACAGCTTGCATAGAGGTATCAAAAAACCGTCCTCGAAACATGCTATAGGCAGAAATTTGCGCAATTCGAGAATGTCGAGCTAACCATAAATCTTCAATGCCCAATTCACGAATGGCGTGCATCTTATTTGCCAATTCCATAGACATGCGATTATATTGTGAACGATCATGGCCAGACGTTTTACCTCTTTGTCGAGACGCCGGCAGGGTAAAAAAAGCAAGTACGGCAAACATCAAAACCAAAATCAATGGAACAACCACCAACCACCCTGACATAAGAGCGATCAAACCAAAAAATAGAATTAAAAACGGCAAATCTAAAAGGGTACTCGCCAAATTCCCTGTCAAAAGGTCCCGAATAGATTCAAATTGTCTAAATTGCACAATCTGCTTGTTGACAGAGGCCGTTTCTGTCATCTGAACAGGTAACGTCAAAATTTGACGAAAGACTTTATTGGTAATTTCTGCATCCATACGCGCACCAATAAAGCTCAAGATCTTCCCCCTCATACGCCTTATGGCCACTTCAAATAAAACAGTTAGACAGATACCAACAAACAGGAAAATAAGCGTATCAAGCGCTTGACCACCAATCACCTGGTTATAAACAGTCATGGTGTAAAGCGGGGTTGCAATAACAAGAATATTGGCAAGGCATGTTAAAAACAAAGCCGCATATATTGGCCGCTTTAATTTAAAAAGGGCAGCAAAAAACCAAGACCCTTTTTTCTCTTCTACATCCCCTAACAGGGCATCATTTGACTCAAGTAGAATAAGCTCCTTAGCTTTAGAAATTGTACGCCATTCAACAGTACAAGGTCCATTTTTATTATAGGCTTTATAGTCTCCACTCTCCAACCTTTGAACAATGATCATAGGACCATCTTTAAAATCTAACAAACAAGGAAAAATATTTTTAGCCCATTTTAAAAAGGAAACTCTTTTTCTGCTCGTATTGTAGCCAATATTTGCTAAAACTGTCTGCAAAACAGCCATATCAGCCACTGGTTCAAGGTGGGGCAATGCCTCCATAAGATGGCGTTCATCACCAGACCATTTCAGCAACCCCACAAGCTGATGCAAACAAATTTCATATGGCGTGAAAGTCTCGGTATTCTTTTCCCCGACCTGGTTTTCAAAAAAGTCCTGTAATTGCAAATATTGTTCATGAACTTTATTAATAGTCTCTTTTTTCGGCCCCATTAACACATGACTTAAATCAGGAGAAACATCGTCTAATCGATTAACCATTACACAGCCTCCCCTAATGCTTTCACATTCTGAGTAACGACACTTCCTCCAGAAGATTGAAAGTGAATTTGTCCATCTGCAAACGCTAACATGCGGTCAGCTAATTGAAAATATGACGGCCTCATTGTAGACAATACAATGGTAATGTTATGCCGCAATGCACCCAAACACCGAACAAATTGCTGGTCAGCTTCCCGATCAAGAAACATTTGCGGCTCATCTAAAACCAACACTTTGGGCAACATTGCAATGGCCCGGGTTAAAATAATGCGGCGCACCAAACCTTGAGGTAATTTTTCAGCTGCCCCATCGCCTACCTGCGTATCATAACCAAGCGACAAACGGTTAATATCATAATCAACCCCTGTCATCCCTGCAGCCCACCGCACTTCATCAATTGTCGGTCCTGTTCCAAACAAACTAAGGTTTTCCAAAATCGTCCCATCAAATAAAGCAGATTTTGGCCCAACCATCACAATTGAACCCGGGTTCCCATTACGGTAAAAATTCACGTCAATATTATTATAAAGCACTTGCCCCTGATAAACGTCTTGTAAGCCGGCAAGACATTTTAAAAAGGCTGTTTTTGCTTTATTATCTGGTCCGGTAATCCCAAGACATTCTCCCCCTTCAATCGACAATGATATCGGCTGAAGGATAGGTTTTCCTTTTTCTAAAATTGTAACGTTGACCAAATTGATTAATGGTTGCCCCTCACGCCCATCAGCAACCCCTTCGCTTGGTCTTTGTGGCAAAGCAAACAGCTCGCTAGCTTCTTGCAAGGCCAATTCAAGCTTTTGAAATTCTGACCAAAGGCTAGCAAAACGCACAACAGGTTGAATAATACGCCCAGCAAGTAATGTGCAAGCTGCCAACGTACCAATAGACAGATCACTCAACACTGCATAAATTGCCCCAACGCTAACCGTTGCAACAATAGTAACATTACCCAAAATCGCACTGATCGATTGAGCCGTTGCTGAAGCCTGAATGGCTCCATAATTCGTTTTTGCGCGCGCTTTTTGCAATCTTTCAAAACGACGCAGCATAAACTGTTCCATGGAAAGCCCTTTCAGGGTCATCACCCCGCGCAAGCACTCAGCAACAAAATCATAAGTTTTATTGTCTTGATCCTCTCGCTCTTCAAACCGTTCACGCAAATTACGGCCAAATCGCAAAGTCAAAACCGCAAAAATTATTAAAACACCAATGGGAACCAAAACAAGAGAACCGGCGATCATGGCCATGACCCCAACAAGAATAAGCACAAACGGCAAATCAATAATCAGCAAACTATTAGGGCCACCATAAAAATCAGCCAAACGAAAGATCGAGGTTAAACGGTCCATATGGGTTTGGGTACGGTCCTCAGTAACAGAGTCTAAGGGAGAATTTAACAAATGTTTCACTGCACCATGGCTCGCGCCAACCTCAAAACGCGTTGCAGCCCATCCCAAAGTATAGGCTCTTCCAAGGCGCAGCAAAAATTCTAAAACCAGCACCCCAACGAACCCTAAAACCAATATGGAAAGCGTATTAAAAGATTGATTAGGAATGATACGGTCATAAACTTGCAAAATAAGAATTGGCAGGCCAACACCAAGAATATTAATGATGACAGAAGAAACCCAAATAGGAAAAGGCATCCTTAAAAGATCTGTATAAGGAACATTATGAGCTTTCAATCGCCCAATACTGATCGGCCATAAAAGGTTTCTTAATTTAACAAAACCATTGGCCCAACCAAATGTTTTTTGTGCAACTTTTTGATTATCCAACATAGACTCTTTGGCTGATCAACATAACACTGAAATGTCAAAGTTAAAGACGTGTAAAACCACCTGCCAAGCTCTCCACTTGACATGAGCAAAAAATCTTAAGCTCTAGTTAACAAACAATCTAACGACACTTGTTTGACAAAGGTTTAAAATTTCTAACTTTACTTATCTATTTTTTGTTTAAATTTGAGCCATTAAAGAAAATATAATTAAAATGGCAAAAATACTTTAAGGTACTGTTAAACAAAACAGTAAATTCACATTGATGAAAAAGAAACAGTAAAAAATTCCGTAACCGCAACCTCTCACCCAAAGTTCTATAAAAGATCAATAGAAAATCCCATAACATTTTCAGAATATGCAAACCGCATGATCACATTTGAGAATGGAACCTCAAGTCAATTTGCCGATATTGAACGGATTAAATTTTAAAGAAATTTGTTTCTACCCAATAAACAGCCCAATGGGATTCTTCTCTTTTAGGCTATTTGAAAAGTAAATTTTCCACTCATTCTTAGCCCATTATGAAGCAAACAGATATCCTATTATCTATCTGTTAACCATGACCCCTTTTTTACTCTTAAGATTTCCTTGAAGTAAGAGTCAAGTAATCTTTCCTAGTAATTATTAAGCGATAATTCTGCCAATCCCTTGCCAAGGCAGTTATGTAAAGACGATATTTTAAACTTCAAGAGTTCAATCAATGAGTGATAAAATCAAATCTCAAAACGATTCTTCTACACCAACGATAACTGACAAACCTGTTATCGTACCGGCAAAACCAGGGCAAGATTATGAAAAGCTTGTTGAAAAAAGTCTTGAAGAACACATCAGCGAAAATACTGTTTCACGTCATGATATCACAAATCCTAATCTTCATTATGGTCTGAAAGAAGAAGTTGAAACGATAGCCCAAGCTAAACCCTACCAAGTCACACCGGAAGAGAAGAGCCCATCCATTAATATTAAATTGACCGAAGTGGAGACAAAAGCAGAAGATGAAGAAAAGCCACCTGCAAACGAAACCTATAGACCTTCGGAGCCCCTAACAAGCACACCTCATATGGTCAAAAAAAGTTTCCAAGAAACAAAAAATAATGACATAACCTCAAATGGTGCAAAAGAAGCACAAACCCCAGTTATTACAGAAACACAAGACGGCCCACCACTCCCACCAGGACCAAACACAGGCCCTGAGGTACCAACAAATATTACCCCACCGTCCCCTCCTATACCCGATAGCGGCACACCGCCGACCCCTGTATACGAGCCTGATCTGGTATCAACAGGAAAAACTGTTAGTGAAGATGCAGCCGCTGGAACGGTGATTGCTAACCTAAATTTAGAAGGAGCTGCTGGTGCAAATTACTCTTACGCGATAACTGATCAAAATGGGGTTGTTATTGGCAATTCTAATTTTAGCATCCTTGATAACCAAATCATTGTCGCGCCAAGCGCCAATATTGATTATGAAACCAATCAAACTCACACCTTTTATGTCACTGGAACCGACGGTCTAGGCAATAGTGTAACTGAGCAATTGTCCATAACTGTTACCGACTATGACGAGTCTGGCGTCTCTGCCATCACAGACACAAACACAGATGCAAACGCTGTTGATGAAGACGCCTCGGCAGGATCTGTCGTTGGCATCACAGCCCTGG
>JANQQH010000233.1 GCA_028285025.1 Hyphomicrobiaceae bacterium
GTTTAAAGCGAACTGCAAAAAATCTGGTTTTATTTCGCGGCAGCCAAAGCGCCCGTTTAATGATCATCGGCGAAGCACCTGGGCGCGATGAAGACATTGTCGGCAAGCCTTTTGTTGGCCGGGCCGGGCAACTACTTGATCGCATGTTAAAGGCCATTCATTTAACCGATGAAGACACCCACATCACCAACATCGTCTATTGGCGCCCCCCTGGCAACCGCACACCAACAGCTGAAGAAGCCGCTCTATGCCGCCCTTTTCTTGATCGACAAATTCAACTTGTAAACCCTAACGTGATTTTATTTTTAGGCGGAGCGGCAGCCAAGCAAATGTATGAAACCCCCACAGGAATTACCAAACTGCGCGGCAAATGGAAAAAACTACCCCAAAGCCCCCATAAAATGGACACGATTGCTTCGCTACATCCAGCTTATTTATTGCGCACCCCGATTGCCAAACGACTAGCCTGGCAAGATTTGCAAATGGTCGCAGAAAAATTGGAGCTTTTAGGTGAACCTTAGCATAGAAATTCTAAACTCTTTTGACATCATAACAAATTTTGCTCAGAGCTCAGGGCCTATTATCAAAATAAAATTTCGCACAAGACAAAAATCAGCCAAAGGCGTACCCTAATGTGTTGACACAAGACATGCATTGCCGCAATTAATGGATAAAATCTTAGTGAAAAATAAAAAGAGCCTTTTATGCCTGGTATTGATGAAAGCCTGCCCTTCACTCCTGTCTCCATTGCTGTCATGACGGTATCAGACACGCGTACACCAAAAGATGATAAATCGGGCACATTGCTCGGGCATATGCTGCAAGAATCTGGTCACACCCTTGCCGATCAGGTAATCGTAAAAGATGACATTGAGCCAATCCAAACCCAAATTAACAAATGGGTTCAAACCTCTAATATAGACGCTATAATCACCACAGGCGGCACGGGTTTTACTGGGCGTGATGTCACACCAGAAGCCGTCAAGCCGCTATTTGATAAAGAGATTGATGGGTTTTCTGCCCTTTTTCACCAGCTTTCATATGAAAAAGTGGGCACTTCAACGATACAATCCAGGGCCTGTGGCGGTCTGATTAAGGACACATTTGTCTTTTGCATCCCAGGCTCTCCAAGCGCTTGCAAAGATGCTTGGCATGGGATCTTAAAATACCAGCTCGATAGCCGCCACCGGCCCTGTAATTTTGTAGAGATCATGCCGCGTTTAAGGGAACATATCTCCACCTAACCTGTTAAGAAAAACCCATTACCAAAATATCTGACCCCAAACTCATTAAATTCATTGTTTGGTGCGTTAATTATGCCAAAATTTAATGAAATTACTGCCAATATTAAGAAATTGGCAAGGCATATCTTTGAATCATGAGACTAAGAGATGTTAATGTCGCTTTTTCATTTTATGAAAATTCATGGGAATTAATGAACACCTTTGTTTTCAATACCAATGTTCTACTGCAAAGAACGGCCAAACCTTTGGTTATCGGCCTGCTGCTGCTTTGTTTAAGCGGGGACTATTTGTTGGGACAAGCGGGCCGGGGCCGTGTGATTTCCATTTACAACATCCATACCAAAGAAACCCTAACGGTCACCTACAAAAGAAATGGCCAATACATCCCCAGCGCGATGAAAAAGGTCAATCACATTATGCGCGATTGGCGCCGCAATGAAAGCCGTGTGATGCGCAAAGACCTGATTGATCTTTTGTGGGAAGTACACAACCAATTGGGCTCTCAAAAACCAATGTATTTGATCTCCGGTTACCGCTCGTTAAAAACAAATAACAAATTACGAAAAACCCGAGGCGGCCAAGCCAGACGCAGCCGCCATATATTGGGCATGGCGGCAGATGTTCACTTCCCTGATATCCCCATTCGTGAATTACGTGACAGCGCGCTAATTCGCCAAAAGGGCGGGGTTGGTTATTACCCCACCTCAGGCCTGCCCTTTGTACATATGGATGTTGGTCGCGTGCGCCATTGGCCCCGCGTCTCTCGCCCTCAATTGGCAAGGCTGTTTCCGTCTGGACGCAGCAAACATATTCCGCGTGATGGCCGCCCGCTGACCAAAGCAGACGCCAGAAAATACGCAGCTTCCAAACACCTGGCCAAAATGCGTAAAATTCAATTGGCACGGCGTTTAAAACGAGACCGCAAACAAGGCACCGCCGTCGCCGCTCTTACCCCACCAAGCCCAGCGCTTAAAAAAGAACAACCGGTTCTAGCAAATCTTGACAGAAGCGCCTTGGAAAAACGCTTAGCCGCCCTAAAACCATTACAAGAAAAAACGCCACTTCCATCAAAGAAAAGACCATCAAAAAGCCCTGAATCTCCTTGGTGGCGCGGCCAAACCATTGCCGGCCTAGAACCTCTACACACTAAACTTGAAGAAGAAAAAGCCTTTATTCAATTAGCTTCTATTGACACCAGTATGCCAAAACATTGGCAAAGTTTTTCAGGAGCCAAGCCAACCAAGGTTATCGAAAAACAAAACATTGCCTATTCACCAGGTTTTGATGAAGAACACCCAGAAGAACTCAACTACCGCCCATTCCCCTTAAGCCCCTTATTGACAGATCAAGAAGTAGCCGAGAACATAAACATTGCAAAACTAAGCCCACCAGATTATGCGCAAATAAGCATAATTTTAAGAGATGACCGCACCATAAACAGTGTCCGCTTTCGCCCAGGTTTGCAACATGCACACCTAAAATGGGCCAATCAATTTATTGGCAGCGCTTTACCATCAACCAAACCGCCCTTACCCCAAAAGCGACCCATACAAAGAAAACGCCGCTCAAACTAAAGGGAAACGGTAAACACTAAAAAGAATGATTCAAGCGCCTGGCCAAGTCATTCAAAATCGCTGCCGTCGCCCCCCAGATAAAATAATCTTTATAATCAAGCACCCAAAAATGGCGCTCAGTACCTTCCCAATAAACAGACTGTTTATGGTAGTGTTCAAGATTTGCTACATGCGATAAAGGCACTTGAAAAATCTCTTCCACCTCACTCTCTTCTTTTTGAAAACAATATGGTGGACTTAAACTGGCAACAATCGGGGTGATAATATAACCAGTGCCCGTTTCATAAAGTGGCAATTTGCCAAGAACATTGATTTGTTGAGAGGGAATACCAATCTCTTCACAAGTTTCCCTAATCGCAGCCGCGCTGGCTGTTTTATCTGTTGCATCAATCTTACCGCCAGGAAAAGCAACCTGCCCCTTATGGCTGGACAATTGCTCGCTACGCAACGTTAATACAATTTGCGCTTGGCTCCCACTATTCACAACCGGCACCAACACAGCAGCTGGTGTCGTATTACCAACAGAAAAATCACGCGCCCCCTTTTGCAGTTGCCGCGCATCCTCTCTTGAATGATCAGAAAGCTGGTCCTTTGCCCTCAAGTCAAAGCTGACCGTTCTTAACAACCGCTCCCATGCTTCTTGGGGTAAATCTACGCTCATGGGGAACCTGAAACCGGTTGGCACTGATCCAAAGTCTCAATTTGGTAAAACTGGCCACTGCTCCATACCCCCAAATGAGGCGTGCCATCTATCACATGTTCCTCCACAAGATTGGCCAGCTCATAATAAACTGGGCGGCTAAGGCGTGCCTGTAGCCCCCTGCGAATATGAACATAAGGTTTTAAACGATCCAAATTGTCACTTTTTTCAAAAGTCAGCCCATGATCTGGCCCCGCAATAACTTGATCGCCGACATTCGTTATAAACTTTAAAACTTGCTGTTCCCCCTGCTCAAAACACTCCATCGCAACAGCGATAAAGGGCACATCAACCACCTGAATGCCAATTTTTTCAACCGGTGTTACCAGAAAATAATCATCCCCCTCTTTTTTTAAAACAGAGGCAAATAAGCGCACCAACTTTTCACGCCCAATGGGTGTTTTGTTATAATCCCAACGCCCGTCGGCCTGAATAATCATGTCTAAATCTCCACAAAAAGGAGGATCCCAAAGGTGAACCGGGGCACTATTTTGAACTGAGCGCTCTGACAAGGCATGAAGAATGGAGCTAAGATCTGGTGTG
>JANQQH010000242.1 GCA_028285025.1 Hyphomicrobiaceae bacterium
ATCGTGAATGATTATTGGCAAGAAGCGATTAATTTGGGAGCTGATTATATCCATCTTGGTCAAGAAGATTTGGCTGGTGCTGATTTAACGGCGATCAAACAGGCTGGGATTAAGCTTGGGGTTAGCACCCATTCAGATCAAGAGCTGGCCACAGCTTTGCAAGCTGAGCCTGATTATATTGCGCTTGGCCCTGTTTATGAAACGATTTTGAAAAAGATGAAATGGGCGCCGCAAGGGTTGGGTAATGTAACCAAATGGAGCGACCAGATTAATGTTCCATTGATCGCTATTGGTGGCATTAATTTAGAGCGCGCGCCTTTGGTATTGGAGGCAGGCGCTGATAGCGTGGCTGTGGTGACAGATATTGTCACGTCACAAACCCCTCAAGAGCAGACCTTGAAATGGGTGAAACTTCTGGAGACCGCTTAACTAAGTTTTCAAAATTGTCATACAAGTGAGAGACTAGCATGACAATATTGAGCCGCGTTATTCTCTTTGGGATTGGTTTTTGAGTTCTAAACAATGCCTTATAAATTGTTGTTAAGTGAACAGATTACGCCAGCCGTGCGGCGCATGATGATTGAACAATTAAGCCGGGCGCAGCGATCGCTTAGTGCGTGCGAAGATATGCATTCAGGCGTTCATCAGGCACGTAAACATTTCAAAAAGGCACGCTCCCTTTTGCGATTGGCCAGACCAATAGTTGGTAGGTATGTTTTTGCCAAAGAAAATCATGGGCTTCGTGATTTGGGCCGTGCTTTGGCGCAACCGCGCGATGCCGGCGCTTTGCTAGAGACGCTTTTGCGCTTTGAAAATAAGGATGATTTTGCTCCTTTCAAGCCTTTGTTTTTCCAGACTAAGAAACTGATTTCAAAAGATAAATTAAATCATGAAGCTGAGCTTGAGGTGGTGGCACTTGGCTCTATTTTAGAGAAGCTTGATCAGTCAATTAAAACATGGAAACAGCGCCCCTTGCCAGAGGCGGATTTTCAAGACTTAGCACATGGGTTTGCCTTTACCTATAAGCGCGGGCGAAAAAGCTTGAAACGAGCAATTGTTCAAGACGAGACGTTTTATTTGCATGAATGGCGCAAGGATGTCCAGCATTACTGGCGGAATTTGCAAGTGCTTACTCTTCTTTGGCCTGAAGATATTATGCCGCGGATTAAATTGGCGCGTGAAATATCAAAACTACTCGGGACCGAGCATGATTTGGATGAGCTGGGGATTTATATAAAAAGCCATAAAAAGGTTCTTAAGACCCAGCCAGAGGTTAAACCTTTGCTTAAGCCTTTTTTGAGAACCACTAAGGTGCTGCAAAAAGATTTGTGTTTGCATGCAGTTGAACGTGGGCGCCGACTTTATGCACTTGAACCAAAGGCTTTGGCCAACGCTATGAGCGTTTATTGGCAAACGGGGCAAGCCTTGCAACCCATGCCTGGAGTGGTGCAAGTTTTGGCTGATCTTTCTGAGAGCGCGTAAACCATTGAAAACCATTAGGCCTTTGAATTGCCCCTGATTAACTTAAAAATATAACCAGCTGACCACCTTTCAAAGATTAAATTTTTGTCATGTTGCAGAATTTTGGTTGACCTGCCATCGTTTAGACATTCTCATTTAGACTAATTGCTTTCATGGTGTTACCCTTATCTTTGGGTTTACTGTGTTCGTGGTGCCCTCATCTTGTTAAGCCTTTTGCTGACAACAGAGTGAAAAGACGCACCGCCAAACTAAACGAGGTTTCATTCATGCGCCCTTCCCCTGATATTCGCTCTTGGCCCTTTAAGCTTTTTGGGGCACAAGTTTTTGTGCTGTTTATGGTGTTTTTTGCTCTTTGCTTGGTCGTTTTACCGCGAACGAGTTTGGCAGAACCGTTTATTTTTTCCCATTCCAATTCGCTTTATGAAGCTAACCAATATTTAAAACGGATTAAGGGTCAAACCCAAGACGAGGTGCAGCCGCTTGAAGTGTGGATTAAACGAGCAATTATGGCGCGCGAAGCCACCCCGCATTCAGCGCGGCGCTATTATGAATCTGGGCTGCATTTACAACCCAATAAACCGACCCTTTGGCTGCAATTGGCCAAAACCATTCAGTCGATTTCTACACAGCAAAAGAATTCTCGCGGGCGGCACGCTTTTTATCGTGATGGCACAGCGGCCAGTTTTAACGCCTTTCGGTTTGCTAAAGATAAAAGCATTCAAGCAGATGCGCTGGCTGTGCTGGCGCATTTTTTACGCGCCCGGTCTTATTGGCGCCCGGCCTTAAATGCTTATAAAGCCAGTCT